>JBGTIS010000034.1:0-21993 GCA_041745535.1 Cyclobacteriaceae bacterium
AGCACTAGTTCAGCTACCACAAAAGTCAGTGGATTGACAGAAGGAAATTATATTTTCACCTTGACGGTCACAGATGAGAATGGCGATTCTGATTCGGATGATGTGGGTGTAAAAGTTAATCCACACGCTAACATACCACCAGTAGCCAATGCGGGCACAGATCAGACGATTACTTTACCGGTCAACAGCGTCACTTTGGATGGAAGCAAAAGCAGTGATGACAAAGGGATTAAAACCTATCAATGGAGCAAGAAAAGTGGCGGATCGGCCAATATTGAAAGTAGTAGTTCAGCCACTACGAAAGTCACCGGCCTCATAGAAGGCAGTTATGTGTTTACTTTAACCGTAACAGATGAAAACGGTGCATCAGATTCGGATGATGTGGGAATAAAAGTAAATCCACAAGCCAATCAACCACCTGTGGCGAATGCGGGCACAGATCAGACACGAGTTGATATGGATAAAGATGGTCAGGAAGAAGTTACGCTGGATGGATCAGCTTCAAAGGATTTGGATGGTAGTATTGTAAAATACAGTTGGTTTACCGAAGACGAAGGAGAAATTGCCACCGGCATTAAGCCGAAAGTAACACTGCCGGTAGGAACAACGGCTGTTGTTTTAATTGTAACTGACGATAAAGGAGGTACTGGTACTGATGACGTAACAATTACTATTAACGAGCCAGATAACATGGCACCAATAGCCCATGCGGGCGATGACCAGATATTGACTCTGCCGGAGAACAGTACTGAGTTAAACGGCAGCCAAAGTGAAGACAAAGATGGGAATATAGTGATGTATAAATGGGTAAAAAAAGAAGGTGGAAATGTTATGATAGACAATCCCGGTTCAGCCACCACAAAAGTAAGTAAACTGGAAGCCGGAACGTACATTTTTACTTTAACCGTAACCGATGATGATGGTGCTTCTGATAGTGACGATATTTCAGTTACCGTAAACGAGGCTGCTAATGAAATTCCCACAGCAAAGGCAGGACCGGATCAGACCCTGGTTGATGAGGATAAAGATGGGCAGAAAGAAGTTACGCTTGACGGATCGGCTTCTACCGACCACGATGGACAAATTATTAACTACAGTTGGGTCACAGAGAACGATGGCGAAATCGCATCAGGCATAATGCCGAAAGTAACCCTGCCATTAGGGCAAACAAAAATAACACTAACAGTGACCGATAATAAAGGAGCCATTGGCACCGATGAGGTAGTTATAACGATCAACTCACCTGACAATAAAACACCGGTAGCACATGCAGGACCAGATCGGGTACTCATTGATGCTGACAAAGATGGGCAGGAAGAAGTTACGCTGGATGGGTCTGCTTCTATAGATGAAGATGGACAAATTATTAATTATAGCTGGACTACAGAGGAAGGCGAAATTACTACCGGTATCAATCCAAAAGTTACTTTACAAGTAGGCCAGACCATAATAACACTAACTGTAACAGATGATGCGGGTGCTACCAGTACCGATGAAGTAATAGTTACTATTAATGCACCAGACAATAAAATACCAGTGGCAAATGCCGGAGAAAATCAGGCCATTGTATTACCAGAGGACAGCCTCACACTGGATGGGAGCAAAAGTACAGATCCTGATGGTAAACTGGTTAGCTACCAGTGGAGCAAAAAAAACGGCGGAAATGCTATAATAGCGCAACCAGATTCGGCCATTACCAAAGTGCGCGGCTTGCAGGACGGAACTTATGTATTTGTATTGACCGTAACCGACGATATGGGCAGCACCAATACAGATGAGGTTACAGTGGTGGTAGAAACAATTACGGGAATACCTAATGAGCAGGAGATGGCAGAAAAAGAGGATGAAAAAACGGTAACCAGAATTTTCCCGAATCCGGTAGATGAAAAACTAACCATCAAATTTGGGAAAAAAATCCAGGGATCAGCCACAATTAATTTCTTAGATGAAAGTGGGAAGCTGCTTTACAGCAAAGAAATAAATATTCTAGGTAGTAAGGATGAAATTAACCTGGATTTGTCAGAAATTAAGCTGAAGAAGGGAAGTATTTATTTAAGAATAGATTTAGAAAATGAACTGGGAAATCTGGTAAAACTGATTAAGCATTAACATACTCTACCCGACGGTTTTGAGTAGGAATTGAATGAGAAAAAGAAAAAGCTGACTTTTGTAGTCGCCAAACAACAAATGCAGCTTTTTCAATGGATAAATATCCAAATTTAAAGATATACGAATTGATACGAACCGCCAAGATAGTACATCACAAAAAACGGCAAGAGTTTCTCTGTGAAATGATTGAAGGAGTGATCAAGAGTCGCTCAGTGATCTTCTCAGAAATTGCTGATAAGATAGACAAACCTATTCAGGCTAGTTCCATTGAACGTAGAATTCAGGATTTTTTTGCCAAAGTCAGTATTTGATTATCAACAATTAGCTGGCTTTTTGATGAGTTTTGTTCCTCATTATCAATTGACTTTGAGTATTGATCGGACAGAATGGGACTTTGGTCAGACGCAGGTGAATATTCTATGCGTAGTAGTTAGTATTGGCAAAATGGCTGTGCCAGTATATTTTGAAATGTTGGACAACAATAGTGGCAATAGCCATACAACTGATCGTATCAAACTATTTAAGTCACTACTTACTTTGATTGGCCAATGTCGCATCCAGATGTTGGTCATGGATCGAGAGTTTATTGGACAAAAATGGCTTATTTGGCTCAAAAAGCAACGTATCCCTTTTTGTGTGCGCGTACCAAAACATCATTCTATCTTGCTGGCAAATGGGGAAAGGGTTTGGGCTGAAGAGGTGATAGCTAACAATGTTAGAGGCTATCATCAACAAGATGTGATTGTGGATGGGGTAGTCGTCAATTTATCGTTGTCCTATGACAAAAAGGGCAAATTACTTTATCTGATTGGTTCTACTTTGCCCCAGACACTATCTTCATGGTACAGAAGACGCTGGTCTATTGAAGTATTTTTTCAAGCTCTTAAGCAGCGAGGCTTCAACTTGGAAAATTCTTGTCTACGTTGCATTGTAAAGTATAGAAAGCTATTCGCTCTTGTTGCTATAGCTTATACCATTTGCTGGGCTACGGGTATTGAAGAGGGAAAAACTAATCCTGTAAAAGTTAAAAAGCACGGATATCCTCAATACAGTGTATTTAGAAGAGGATTAAATTTGATGAGACAGTTCTATAAACGGCAGATTAGTACTCCTTTTGGGGTAGCTCTGGAAGCTGCTTGTTTGAGATTCAATCTGTTTTATCGAACCGTCGGGTAGAGTAGGAAAAATCATGTCTGGTACAAAAAAATAAATCCATTTTTTATAAATATATAGGTAAATATTTTTGTTAAAATACATAAAAAAGTGTAATATTACTAAAAACCATACACATAATAAAAGGATTAAGTTTTTGTGGCAGGGCCCTTAGAAAGGGAAATTTTTACCTTAATTTAAACTGTTAGTAAGTATATGCATACGCGCATTTTGAAATTCGGCAGCTTTCATGGTGGAATGCTGATTCTGATCATCCTATTTTTATTCTTATACAATCCCCTTGCGGCACAGCGCATTAATAAGAAAAAGACATCCGGTGGAACAGGGTACTTGGAGTATCTTCCCCTTGATTACAATACCTCTACTAGTAAAGTTTATCCTATTATCATATACCTGCATGGGGCTGGCGAAGCAGGCAACGGAACCACCGAATTAAGCAGAGCAGCAAAATGGGGACCGCTACATGAGGTAAACGCAGGAAAGGAACTGTGTTTTCCAGTAAATGGGCAGTCAAAATGTTTTATCGTACTTGCGCCACAAACCAGTAATTCAGAATTATGGGATATTGCTATTATAAATGATATGGTTAATTATGCCCTTAAAACTTACCGGGTTAATAAAAGTATGGTGTTTTTAACAGGCTTTAGTACCGGAGGAACCGGCACCTGGCGCTATTCTTACAGTAAGTATAACATGCCCAATAAATTGAGAGCAGTCGCTCCTGTAACCGGTAAAGGCGATACCACCCAGTTGTGCTATCTGGCTAACAACAACATCGCGGTATGGGCCTTTCATGGTGCAAAAGATATTCTTTTTCCTAAAGACTCAACCATCAACAAGGTAAGAGTTTTAAATGAATGTATTCCAGCTCCCAATCCAAAGGCTAAATTAACACTGGTCCCCAATGGTGGGCATAATGAAACTACCTGGTTAAAGGTATATGATGTGACCCACACCTATCAGAATCCTAACCTGTACGAATGGTTTTTAAGCTTCGGTAAGACCAATCAACCACCCGTTGCCAATGCCGGCCCTGATCAGACTATTACTTTACCAACGAACACTGTGACTTTGAATGGTACTAAAAGTACGGATGACAATGGCATCACGACTTATAAATGGACCAAGAAAAGTGGCGGGGCAGCTACCATAGTAAGTGCAAATTCAGCCACAACAAAAGTCAGCGGATTGGTGAAAGGAAGCTATGTATTTACGCTGAAAGTTACCGATGAAAAGGGATTGACCAAGTCAGATGATGTTGGTATAAAAGTAAATGCGGCAACTAGTCAACTAACCGTTGCCAAGGTCGGTTCTGATCAAACTTTGGTTGATATGGGTGAAGATGGAAAGACCGTAACTGGGATTTACCCAAATCCTATAGACAAAAAACTAACGATCAAATTATCTAAGAAAATCCAGGGCTCGGCCATCATCAATTTTTTAGATGAAAGCGGAAAGTTATTATACAGGAAAGAAGTAAAGGTTTTGAGAAATCAAGGAGAGATCAATCTGGATCTATCGGATACTATATTAAAACAAGGTATCCTGTTTATCAGAGTTGATACGGAAAATGATATGGGAAATCCGGTGAAACTTGTCAAACGTTAACCTTTTCTGAAGTTTTATATTGACATAAAAAAAGCACGAGGGCTCATATCCTTCGTGCTTTTTATTTTATAACAAAATAAATGCTAATTCAGCATTTCATAAATACCGGCTACTCCTTGTCCACCACCCACACAAGCCGTTACCATGCCGTATTTTTTATTTCTGCGTTGCAGCTCATTGAAAATTTGTACGGAAAGCTTGGCTCCGGTACATCCAAGCGGATGGCCCAGGGCAATGGCTCCACCATTCACATTCAGCTTATCCGGATCAATATCCAGTTCTCTCACCACGGCAATACTCTGTGCGGCAAAGGCTTCATTTAATTCAATGAGATCGATATCAGCTAATTTTAATCCTGCTCTTTCCAGCGCTTTAGGAATAGCTTTTACCGGACCAATGCCCATTACCCGCGGGTCTACTCCGGCTACCGAATAGCTCATCAATCGGGCTATGGGTTTCAGGTTTAATTCCTTTACCATTTTTTCAGACATCACCAGCACAAAGGCGGCACCATCGGAAGTTTGGGAAGAATTACCGGCTGTTACCACTCCATCCTGCCGGAATACAGGTTTTAGTTTGCTTAATGCTTCCATAGAAGTATCGCCTCGTGGACCTTCGTCGGTATCTACCACATAATCGCGTTCCCGTTTTTTCCCAGCTTCATCCACATAGGTTTCATGTACCTTCACCGGAACGATCTCATCTTTAAATTTACCGGATTCAATAGCAGCCAGAGCTTTCATATGCGACTGATAGGCAAATTCATCCTGAGCTTCGCGCGAAACTTTATAATCTTTGGAAACTTCTTCTGCCGTAAGGCCCATGCTGGTATAATATTCCGGATGGTTGGTGGCAATTTTATAATTCAATGCCGTTTTATAACCCATCATAGGTACCAATGACATCGATTCGGTACCTCCGGCAATAATACAATCGGCCATACCGGCATGGATTCTGGCTGAAGCAATGTTAATAGCCTCTATACCCGACCCACAATACCGGTTTACAATCATGCCAGGTACTTCTTTGCCCAGGGCCATCAGCGAAATCAGGCGACCCATTTGCATGCCCTGCTCGGCTTCGGGAACGGCATTTCCCACAATGATATCATCTACACGGTCGGTATCCAATCCTTTTATAGAACCGGTGAGGTGATTAATTACATCTACGGCCATGTCGTCGGGACGGGTAAACCTGAACCCGCCTTTTTTTGCTTTTCCTACGGCTGTTCTGTAGCCAGCTACAATGTATGCATCCATAATAAACTGATTAATGTTGGTTATACGAATCTAAGAATTGTTTACGTAAAAAGTGAACGAAACGATAAGAATTCGTCATGCATACTATTTTTTACCAAAAGATGCTTGGTTTCTTTACAATTTTAAAAGAAAATTCAGTTAATCCCCTGGTATAAAAAGTTGCCAATACTGATGATTTCGGCAAAAACACCTGCGGCAGTAACTTCTGCTCCTGCACCTGGCCCTTTTACCACCAGAGGCCTTTCTTTATATCGTGCGGTGGTGTAGGAAATTACATTATCGCTCCCCGAAAGGGAATAAAAAGGATGCGTGCTGTCTATGGCCTGCAACGATACGGTGGCCCGCTCATCTTTTAATGTCGCGATAAACCTAAGCTTTTTACCCTCCCCTTCTGCCGCTGCCAGTCTTTCTTCAAACAAATGATTGGCTTTATCCAGTTCAGTAAAAAAGGCTTCTATGGAATTGGCTTTCAAACAGCTGTCAGGTAAAATATTCTCCACTTTTACGTCTTCAGGCTCTAAGCTGAGTCCTACTTCACGGGCGAGAATCAGGATTTTCCGGGCTACGTCCATGCCATTGAGGTCGTCACGTGGATCGGGTTCGGTAAATCCAGCGGCTTTGGCCTCCCGTACCACATCGCTGAATTTTTTCCCTTTGGCAAAGGTGTTAAATATATAAGAAAGGGTACCGGAAAGTATGCCATCGATGCGGTAAATCTCGTCGCCACTGTCTTTCAATTCCTGCAACACCCTGATTACGGGTAGTCCGGCGCCTACATTGGTTTCGTACAAAAACTTTACACCAGCCCGCAACGCGGTTTGCTTTAGCTGTACATATTCCTGGTAAGAACCCGAATTGGCCAACTTGTTGGGCGTACTGATGGAAATAGCCGATTGCAAAATTTCCTGGTAATACCGGGTTACATTTTTGCTGGAAGTACAATCGACAAAAATACTGTTGGCCAGGTTCAGGCTTTTCATCTGTTTTACAAAAACAGTCATATCACTCTTTTCGTGTTTTTCTGGCAGTATATCCTTCCAGTTACTCAGATCAATGGTGTTTTCATTAAAATACATTTGTCGGCTGTTGGCGATTCCTATTACATTAATCTTCAACAACTTATGTTTCTCCAGATATTCATTCTGGCTGGCAATCTGCTTAAGCAGCGTACTGCCAATCAGTCCTAATCCGGCTACGAAAATGTTCAGCGTTTTTATCTCGGAAAGGAAAAATGCTTCATGGATGGTGTTCAGTGCCTTGGTAAGGTTGTGCTGCGAAATAACCACGGTTAGGTTCACTTCAGACGAACCTTGTGCGATAGCCCGTACGTTGATACCATTTCTTCCCAGTGCGCTGAACAATTTACCAGAAATACCGGGCGTGCGCCGCATATTTTCTCCGATAATCGCCACAATAGAAAGCTGAGTTTCGGCAATAGGGTTTTCAATTTTACCCGATTCAATCTCAACAGAAAATTCATCCTCCATCACCTTTTGGGCATCATCGGCATCGGCAGGAGTAACGGCAAATGTAATAGAATGCTCAGAAGATGCCTGGGTAATCATGATGATGTTAATTTGTTTATGTGCCAGTGCTCCGAACAATCGCGACGATATACCTGGTACCCCTACCATGCCATTGCCTTGCAGGGTAAGCAACGCGATATCTCGGATAGAAGAAATGCCTTTTACAGCAGGTTGCTTGCCTTCGGCATTACGGGCATATGGGTTTTTGCTGACCAGCGTTCCAGGAAAATTTTTATTAAAAGTATTTCTTATTTTAAGCGGAATATTTTTGTGCAGCACCGGCAATAAGGTAGGCGGATAAATCACCTTAGCCCCAAAA
This sequence comes from Cyclobacteriaceae bacterium, assembly GCA_041745535.1. GTDB lineage: Bacteria > Bacteroidota > Bacteroidia > Cytophagales > Cyclobacteriaceae > JBGTIS01. Next base: position 7,995 of record JBGTIS010000034.1, read on the forward strand.
TGTGACATTTCCATTGCCTCCAGGTATGAAATCGCGTCCAGCGTGAAAGCTTCTTTTACTTCCCGCGGATCGGCCGTCATTACACCATCTACGTCGGTCCATATTTCAATTACTTCGGCATCCAGGGCAGCGCCAAAAATAGCGGCGGTGTAGTCAGAGCCGCCACGGCCCAGGGTTGTGGTTTCATTGTCAGCGGTGGTAGCGATAAAGCCCGTAATTACCTGCAAGGCCTTATTGGTATCAAAATAGGTTTTAATGTTTTTATCAGTGACCGCGAAATTAACTTTGGCAGCGCCAAATCGCTGGTCGGTTTTTACAAGCAGGCGGGCGTCCAGAAATTGAGCATCTATGCCCAGTTCTTTCATATACTGACTGATGAGGAAAGCTGAGAGGCGTTCACCAAAGCTCAACACCAGGTCCAGGGTACGGGGCGAACATTCTTTCAGAAGAAAAACGCCGTGTAGCAGGTCGTCCAGTTCGTTCATCTGGTTTTTAAGATGAGCGAAAACGCGGCTTTGTACCTGCACATGAATCAGATTGCGGGCCGTATCGAAATGATGTTGTTCAATTTCCTTCAGGATATCCAGATAAGACTCGTCGCCGGAAGCGGCCGTTTTACTCAGCCCAATCAGTTGATCGGTAATGCCTTTCATGGCCGATACCACCACCGCGCACTTTTCCTGGTTGTGATGGTAAGCCGCCACAATTTCTCCTACAGTTTTTATACTATCGGATGAACCTACCGAAGTGCCCCCGAATTTTAATACTTTCATGCTTATCTACGTTCGCTTTAAAAAGCTGCTAAGGTAGAAAAAACTGCTAAAATCGGATAGTTTCGGTAAAAAGTATTTTAAATGAACGACAGGTTAATAGCCGCGTGAAGGGGAACTCCCAAAAAAATTTACCGCGTAGATTATTTAGATTAAAAGCATTAAATAAAAGTTGACAATCACGCCGCGACAATGCAAATTAGAAATAAATTTAATAAACTTATTCGGGTATTCATTGCTATTAGAATGGCACTCAAAGTAAACAGAATCTGGATCAGCAGTTAAAATCAATAAAAATGAAGACACTTAAACAGACGAAAAAGCCTGGAAAAACAACCTTTGAAAAGTTGCTTGAAAAAGTAGATCTGGAAGAATATCAGAAATTTATTCACCACTACGCTTTAAAAAATAATGATTTTAAACTAGAATTTGAAGTTTATTTTTCAGATAAAGATGAAAATATTGATGTTAGTAAAAAGTATGCGGATTTAATTCAAAAACTTATCCGCGGATATTCGGACCATGGTTTTATAGATTATCGGTCTGCTTTTGGTTTTTCCGAAGAAGTGGACAGACTAATGGGCACGGGTTATGATCTGGTGGGCAAAAAGAATTTCAGAGACGCTTTTTTAATGACCAAACCCGCTTTGCGGGAAATGATGGAGGTAATGAACAGTTGTGACGATTCCAGCGGAAGCATCGGGCAAAGCGTTGATTATATCATCCAACTGATAAAAGCGATTGCCGAAGCCAATAAAGCAGCCTTTGCCCTCAAAGAAGAAATATTTACTTTCCTGCAAACTGAATTGGCCGATAAACTGTACTTCGACTATGGCGACTTCGGCTACGATTTATTTGATATTTATCAGAAGCTGGCCGTAAAGCTTGGCAAAACCAATGAATTTTTAAGCTTTGTGGACGCCCGGATTTCCAAACTTACCGGCCAGTATGATAACTACCGCAGAGAATTTCTTCTGAAACAAAAAATAGAATTTTATAAAACCATTGGGAAACCAGAAGAAGTTGAAAAGCTGATTTCACAAAACCTGGATATTGTAGAAGTACGGCAGACAGAAGTACACAAAGCTATTGATAAAAAAGACTTTGTTTTGGCAAAAAACCTAATCGCGGAAGGGATCCGCATAGCCGAAGAAAAAAAGCATCCGGGCACTGTTTCGCGGTGGGAGAAAGAATTACTGCGTATTGCTGCTTTAGAACAGGATACCGCTACTGTGAGGTATTACACGAAGCACTTCGCTTTCGACCGCGGGTTTGACGCAACCTATTACAACCAATGGAAAAAAACTTATTCATCTGACCAATGGAAAGAGACGATTGAACAATTTATAAAAGAAAGAACTGAAAAAATAGTAAAGGAGCATAAAGAAAACAAAGGTAAAATCTGGCTTGTACTTTCACCGCATCAACTTTTGCTTAATGCACTGGCCCCTGTTTATATACAGGAAAAATACTGGGATCGGCTTTTGGTATTGGTAAAGGAAGTGAATGATTTGGGTACAACGTTGCGCTACCATGCCTATTTGGTTAAAAAGTATCCGGCAGATTTATTGGAAATTTACCTTCCGGCATTTGAACGACAGGGAGATCAGGCCAGTGGGCGCAGAGAATATGCCGACCTGGCCGGTACAATGAAAAAAGTGATAAAAGATATTCCGGAAAGTAAAGAAAAAATCAGGGGCATTGCTCAAAATTTAATAGCGAAATATTCTCGCCGACCTGCCATGATAGATGAGCTAAACAAAATCCTGGGATAGTTGAGCCGGTTAACCGGATAAAAGCGGTTATATTTTATCTTATCAGTTTGTAAAAACCTGAAAGCCTACTTATATTTGCAGCCCTGATTAAAAAGCAGTACTGAAATTTAAGACATATGAAAAGGACATTTCAACCTTCGCGGCGAAAAAGAAGAAACAAACATGGGTTCCGTTCCAGAATGGCAACTCCCGAAGGCCGTGCCGTAATTTCCAGAAGAAGAGCGAAAGGCAGAAAAAAACTATCGGTTTCTGACGAGCGTCGGCACAAGCGTTAATAAAAGCTGAATAAGAAATGCCTGTACGGGCATTTTTTTATATCCCTTTCCCTCCTGTCTTTTTTGTTAAAGTTTGTAGGTAACCTTACATGATTGGCCATACGTAGTATCTTTTAGATTTTTGCGGGCTAAATACACATATTTGCCTTTCATCAATCTTTATTTACCTTAAAAGTTTTTGATGTAATGCGCCAGACTTTGCCAAAAAATGAACGGCTATCTCGAAAAAAACTAATTAAAGTTTTATTCGAAAAAGGATTATCACAAAAACTATATCCCATCAGGCTAATATACTTGCCTCATCCCGAAAATTCGGGAACTCACCAGGCCCTGTTTAGTGTTTCTAAAAAAAACTATAAGCGGGCTGTAGACCGGAACCGGTTGAAGCGCCAAATGCGTGAAGCATATCGCCTAAACAAGCATATTATTACCTGCAATCAAGAATTAAAAGTTCCATTTCTGTTAGCTTATATTTATATTGGAAAAGAAAAATTGTCCTATGGGCAAATCGAAGAGAAAATAATCATCTCTTTGCACCGTTTATTAAAAAGTTAGCACCTAAAAATTTTTTGGATCATGCGAAAAAAAATCAGTAAAGTAACGCTTATCGCGCTTCCCTTATTTGTAGCTACGCTGTTTGCGTTTGAAGGTCCCGGCGATCAGTACTTTGCCATTACCAAAAACCTCGACATTTTTGCCACACTCTTTAAAGAGGTGAATACCTATTATGTGGATGATGTAAACCCTAATAAACTAATTAAAACCGGCATCGATGCTATGCTGGAATCTTTAGACCCCTACACCAATTATATTCCGGAAGATGATATTGAAGATTACCGCACCATGACCACCGGACAGTATGGCGGTATCGGGGCAATTATTGGTAAGCGGGATGATAAAAATATGATTTTAATGCCTTATATGGGGTTTCCAGCTGAAAAGAGTGGTTTGAAAATTGGAGATGAAATTCTGGAAATTGACGGCATCAATGTAGCCGATAAATCAGTATCTGATATCAGCAAACTGCTGAAAGGGCAGGCTAATACCAAACTGGACATGACTATTCGCCGGTACGATCAGAAAAATCCTATTCATTTAGAAATTACCCGTGAAAGAATTACCGTAGACAATGTGCCTTTTTATGGTAAAGTAACCAATGAAGTAGGATATATTAAATTGTCAAACTTTACTACAGGTGCCGGCCGTGAAGTTGAAAATGCCCTGAAAAAACTGAAATCTGAAGGTGTTACCAAACTGATCTTTGATCTGCGTGATAATCCCGGTGGATTGCTAAGCGAATCGGTTAATGTTTCTAATGTATTTATTCCGAAAGGTTCTGAAGTAGTAAGCACCAAAGGAAAAGTAACCGACTGGAATAAAACCTATCGCGCCCTTGATGCACCAGTTGATACTGATATTCCTGTGGTGGTACTTACCAGCCGCAGAAGTGCTTCCGCAGCCGAAATTGTTTCGGGAGTAATTCAGGATTACGACCGTGGTGTGCTGGTGGGTGAGAAAACATTTGGCAAAGGATTGGTACAGGCTACCCGTCCGCTTACCTACAATTCGCAACTTAAAGTTACAACAGCCAAATATTATACGCCTAGCGGCAGATGCATTCAGGCCATTGATTACAGCCACCGTAACGACGATGGCAGCGTTGGTAAAGTACCCGATTCGTTAAAAGTAGCTTTTCAGACTGAAGGCGGCCGTACGGTATACGATGGTGGAGGTGTTGACCCCGATATTCCGGTAAAACCGCTAAAGCTGGCTCCTATATCAATCAGTATGATTCGGAAGAGTTTATTTTTCGATTATGCTACACAATACTATTATAGCCATCCTGAAATTTCACCTGCTAACGATTTTAAAATAGATGATGCCGAATACGACAAGTTTGTAGCTTGGGTTTCTGATAAAAACTACGATTATGTAACCGAAGTTGAGCAGAACCTGGACGACCTGATCGAGTCAGCTAAAGATGAAAAGTATTATGATGACATCAGCGAGCAGATATATTCCTTGCGCGATAAAATTCATCACAACAAAGATTCTGACCTCAAAAAATTTAAAGATGAAATTAAGGTTCAGCTAGAGCAGGAAATTATTTCCCGTTACTACCTGGAGCCTGGTATGATCGAGAATTCATTTGATGATGACCCGATGGTGCAGGCTGCTGTTGAAGTATTGAATAACACTACTGAATACGACAGCTTACTGGCAAAACAATAAGAGATGCGATTGGAGATGATCGTAGCTAATGCTTGATAGTTTGTTATTCTGGCCGGCCTGGAAAATTAATTCCAGACCGGCTTTTTAATTATAAGGGTTGATGTATTTTCTCTGATTAGTTCTTTGTTTGAATTTTACTAAGGCTCCCGATACGGCATTTTGTATCTGCATTTCTAACAAAATAGCTTCATGGTTTGTCGTTCTATATTTCATACCTTTTGGCATGGCGATAATAGTTGAAAAATTGTTCGAGATATTTTCGTAAAATCAGGAAAAACCGTTTAATATTAACTACATGATGGTTTTCCGAACACTAATTTTTTTATTTATATTTCCATTTTCCCTATACAGTCAATTCAGTTACGAATACGATCAGTCTGTGGCTGTACTCCATGAAAACGATACCTTGCCCAATGCCTGGGCTGGCGGTATCAATTCCGGCCAGTTTGGTACTATTGATTTAAACACCGATGGCACCCCCGATCTGGTGATTTTTGACCGCACTTCCAACAAGGCAAATACCTATCTTGCTATCGATAAAAAATATATTTACCAGCCCGCATACGAGCAACAATTGCCGGCAGATATAAAAAACTGGGTGCTGCTGGCCGATTACGATTGTGATGGAAGAAAAGATATATTTACCAGTTCACAGTTTGGTATGAAGGTTTATCGGAATGTGACTGAAACTGGTGGTGCGCTTTCGTGGGAACTGGCAGCCGATCCGGTATTTACCAAAGGGTCGTCTGGTAAAATTAATTTACAGGTAAATAGTACCGATATTCCAGGCATCACCGATCTGGATAATGATGGTGATCTGGATATTCTGATTTATAATTTCGCGGCAGGTGGTTTTATTGAATATCATAAAAACCGGAGTGTAGAAAATAATGGGAACTGTAGTGAACTGGTTTATGAACGCGTTACAAGGCAATGGGGCAAATTTGAGGAATGTGACTGTAACAAATTTGCTTTTGGGCAGCGATGTGTCGAGTTAGATGGAAAAGCTGAGGTGCAGGAACCCAATCGGGAACTGCATGCCGGCGGTAAAAGCATTCTTCCGATTGACATCGATAACGATAATGATAAAGATATTCTGGTAGGCCACGAAGACTGCACCAATTTGTATTTTATGGAAAACGTGGGTACACCGGATGAAGCGCTTTTTACCAGCTTCCAGAGTTATTTTCCGAACGAAAAAGAAGCAGCCAATTTTTATATTTTTCCGGCTGCCTATTATGAGGATATGAATTTTGATGGTAAAAAAGACCTGCTAGTTGCTCCGAATGCCTTTTTCAATATAAAAGATGCCATTGATTTTTCCCATTCAGCCTGGTTATACCCCAATACCGGTTCTGCTAAAAAACCGGAATTTAAGCTGGCAAAGAAAAATTTTTTACAGGATGAAATGATCGATGTTGGCGAAAATGCGGTACCTGTTTTCACGGATTTTGATGCCGATGGCGATTTTGATATGTTTCTGGGACAAAGAGGTCAACTTCAAAATGATGAGTTTTATGGAAGCATCATTTTGTACGAAAATGTAGGGTCACCCATACTGCCCGTTTTCCAATTACTCACTACTAATTTTCTGGATCTCAGTCAGTTTAAACTTAAAGATATTAAAATATATTTCGCTGATTTTAATGGTGATCAGCAGCCAGAAATGCTTTTTTCAGGTATCCCAACAGGAACGTACTGGAAAGCCAAACTTTATCTGGCAAAAAACAACGCGAAATCCGGACAACCTTTTGAATACAACATCAACAAGGTGCAGGAACTCCCTTTGTCATTAAATTTTCGAGATAACCTCACATTTTACGACATAAATACAGATGGTAAAACTGATTTGTTAATCGCCCATCAGTTTGGCAATTTATCGTATTATGAAAATAAATCCGATAATTTGCTACCACAATGGATATTGGCGGAAAAAGAATTTAAAGGATTTAAGGGAAGTCCCTCCACTCGAAATCTTTCTGTACTGATAAAAGATTTGGATATGAATGGACAACCCGAATTGGTTAGTACCGATTACAGTGGTGTGCTCAGTATTTTGCCGGACTTCTTATCAGCCATGAATAACCGGGAACCAGGTATTGAAATAAAAAATGAAAATCAGGTTATCCGAAATACGGTAACCGGGGAAATTGTCAGAAGCCAGTTGGGCGAACAGGTTTGGCTGGAAGGTGTAGATTTATTTAATGACGGGCAGCCGGGCCTCATCATTGGCAATCAGCAGGGAGGAGTTCATTTACTTCGGCCTTTCAATAGAATTCCGGCAGTAGAAAGGCAATTTATTATTTTTCCTGATCCAACCGAAAAAACTTTTGCTGTTAGAGACAGAGATGTAGAAATGGTACGGATTTTTAATGCGCTGAACCAGCTGGTTATTGAGAAAAAACGAGTAGCAATAGGCAACATAGTAATTAATTTACAAAAAATGGAGCCTGGTGTGTATGTGGTCAAAATCATTAGGAAAAATGAAACTACTGAAAAACGGCTTATTTTAACACAACCAATCAGATAAATCGCATGAATGTGCTGCTGCATCTTACTTTTGCCGACCTTTCAGAAATAGCGTTTCATGATCCATTAACTTCCTGGGCGAAAACCTCCCTGCCTGCTGTAACCTGCTTTGATCTGGATAATCATTCAGATAATATGCTGATACAATATGCGGTAACTTTGCTGGAAAGTGCTGAAAAAATAATGATTGTAATTTCAGTAGACAACCGGCTAAATACTGAAAATCTTTCCTTCGGAAATCTCTCAAAACTGATAAACCTGGTGATCAGAACCAAGAGTAAGCCGGTAAAACTGTTATTAGAAGGTAAATTTCCTTTGCTGGAAAAAATGGGGAAAGCAACTATGAAATCCTTTATTCAAATTAATGATAAAACCCAATGGGAAAAGGAAATCACTCAGTTTTTTGCTGGTCAGCCAATGTAAAAACATCGCTATCCAGGTAAGCAGCGAATGTATTTCTAAATTCTGCCAATTCTTTATAATCAAGTGTAATTGTTTGAATAAACTCAGCATTTTCCTCATGCAATAAAACTTTTCCTTGAGGGGAAATAACTGCTGATTTTCCATCATAACGAATGTGGTTCCCGTCCTCTCCTACCCGGTTTACACCAACTGTGTAACTCAGGTTTTCGATGGCACGGGCCTGCAACAATGTAAACCAGGCGATCGAACGGGCGGCCGGCCAGTTAGCTACATATAATAAAACGTCATATTGTAATTGATGATCCGAATTTATTTTATTTCTACTCCATACCGGGAAACGAAGATCATAGCAGACTAATGGACAAATTTTCCAGCCTTTTAAATTACAGGTAAGCAAAGAATTACCAGCTGAAAAAGTAAGATGTTCATCGCTCATCCTGAAAAGATGCCGCTTGTCGTAAGTGGCAAAAGTTCCAGCAGGCTCCATCCAGACCAGCCGGTTAAAATACTTGCCACTTTCTTTTACAATATAGCTACCAGTAACTACAGCCTTGGTTTGTGCTGCCTGCTGCCTCATCCAGCGAAAAGTTTTACTATTCATAGGTTCAGCCCATGCGGCAGCTTCCTGGGTAAAACCGGTATTGAACATTTCCGGAAGAACAATCAGGTCAGTTGGCTCATTAATTTGCCATATTTTTTCCTCGAACATGGCCAGGTTCGCGTCTATATTATGCCAGTAAACATCAGATTGGATGAGTGTAATTTTTAAATTTTCAGGAGCAGACTGGGTCATATTTTCAGATTGTTTGTTTTAAAAAAGAAGCATCGCGCAAAATTTCAGATGCTTTTTGCAGGGTTTCATCGTTTTTAGCAAAGCAAAAGCGCAAGTAATGATTATCCTGCTTATCATGATAAAAAACACTGATCGGAATAGAAGCCACTCCAACCTCTTTGGTCAAATATTCAGCCAGGCTCCTGTCTGTCATTGTACTGATTTCTTTGTAAGAAAATAATTGAAAATAAGTGCCATGAGAAGTAACAGGTCGGAGTGGAGAATCCTGCATCAGATTCAAAAATAAATCACGCTTCTTCTGATAAAAGCTGCTCAGATTTTCATAATGATGCCGATCGGCCAGATAATCGGCCAAAGCAAACTGGGACGGGGTATGCACACTGAACTGTACATATTGGTGTACTTTGCGAATTTCGTGCGTAAGCCAGTCTGGTGCCACAAAATAACCAACTTTCCATCCTGTGGTATGAAAGGTCTTTCCAAAAGAAAATACCGCTACACTCCTGGTAGCCAGTTCATCATGGCACAGTACACTCTGATGCGATAAGTTATCAAAAATAATGTTTTCATACACTTCGTCGCTTATAATTACAATAGATCGATCCCTGGTGATCCGTGCCAGTTCTTCCAGGTCGTGCCATGTAAGCACACTGCCCGAAGGATTATGAGGAGAGTTGATAAAAATCAGTCGGGTTTTTTCTGAAATTTTTTCTTCTACAGCCTGCCAGTTTACCGAAAAATTTTCGGGATGAAGCGATACGTAAATAGGAATACCACCGGCCAGCGTTACGGCTGGGGCGTAACAGTCGTACGAAGGTTCTAATATAATAGCTTCATCGCCTGGGTGCAGCATAGCGCTTACGGCCGCAAAAATAGCTTCGGTGCCTCCTGAGGTAACGGTAATTTCTGTTTCCGGACTTTTTTCTTTCTGATAAGCAGTAAAAATTTTTTCACTAATACGTTCCCGTAGTGCCATTACCCCCTGCATGGGCGCATACTGGTTGTGCCCTTTGCGCATATGCTGATTTACCAAGGAAAGTAATTCTTCAGAAACCTGAAAGTCGGGAAAGCCCTGGGACAGGTTAATAGCGCCATAATCGAGCGCCATTTTTGACATCAGGGTAAAAATGGTGGTGCCAACATCGGGAAGTTTAGATTGAAATGACGAAGGCACACGAAAATTCATAAATTTTGTGGGTTTATTTTACAAAAGGTTTATACAACCATTGATACAGGATTGATTTGGACAAACTAATCTATCAGTAATAATCCTGAATAATATAATTTCTAGAATATTACAGCAGGAAATGATATTACTTTTTTACAGGTACTTTCACCTTATAGTTAACCTTGGCCTGTCCTCGACTGATACCGTTTAATTTTCCTTTAAGAAGTTGTTTTTTCAGGCCTCTCAAATAGTCGGTGAAAATGATACCCTCAATATGGTCATATTCGTGAAGAATAATGCGGGCAGGCATTTCGGTAAAAGTTTCAGTATGTGCTACCCAGTTTTCATCAAAATACTGTATCGTTACCTGTTCATTCCGAAACACGTCAGCCCGAATGCCCGGTAAACTTAAACAACCTTCTTCAAACGCCCAGAGTTCACCGTTCTCTTCAATAATTTCAGGATTGATAAAAACCTTCTTTATACCCTGTTCATTTTCTTCCATAGGGCTACTATCAATCACAAACATACGTAAACCTTTCCCAATTTGTGGCGCGGCTAACCCTACGCCACTGGCCTGGTACATGGTTTCAAACATATCTTCGCTCAGGGTTTTCACATCCATACTTCCCTTTTCTATATCTTCTGCCGGCCTTTTTAAAACCGGATCTCCATATAAAGTAATCGGATAAATCATAATTGCTTGCTTTCTAAAAACGACTGCAGAATAATTACTGCACTTACCTTATCTATATTTTCTTTCTGCCTTCGGAATTTTTTAGTAGTTCCGCCGGCAATCATAGCGTCAAGCGCCATTTTTGAAGTGAACCGCTCATCGTGAATAAAAATGGATTGATTTGGAAATTTTTTCCTTAGTAATTCTACGAAAATTTCAGTAGGCTTGGTTGCATTTGTAGCACTATTGTTTAGGTTTATGGGCATGCCTACCACCAATGCGTCTACTGTTTCTTTATGCGTGTAATTTTGTAGATATTGAATAATTTGGGAGGCAGGTACTGTTTCAAGCGGGGTTGCTATAATTTTCAGCGGATCGGTAACAGCTAACCCCACACGCTTAAGTCCATAATCAATTGCCAGAATACGCCCCATTTAATTCATACTGCTTTTTCCTGTAATCATCTTTTTCACTTCCTTTTCCAACATAAGCGCTTTTGGAAAAAGAATCTCATTCTCTATTTTAGCATGTGTGCGAAGTTCCTGCTCAAAATGTTGTAACTCAGCATAAATTACCCGCAAATGTAAATTATTTGTTCCTTTAAGTGAATAATTAAGTGTGATATCCCTGATACCATTCATCTCATCGTCGTCTATGTCATGCTCTAACGCAAAATTCTGAATGGAATTCTGTTCCATTTCCAGGTAAAGTTTATTCAGTGGATAGGAGGTTTGTGTTAATGCGTGATTTAGTGAGGTAATGTAGGAAAACAATGTATCCTCTTCTTCATAAATATGATGAATAAGATCCTCAACAAATAAGGGAAAAACAAATTTTAAATCCTTAGCAATATTTTTGCTATACTGTTCAGGAAAATTCTCAATAAGTTTTGCCAGATAGGGCAGGCGTTGCTTGATAAATATATAATGAGTATGTTTCAGATAGGCAATAATAATATCAATCGGATACGAAGATAAGGTAATATCTGGGACTTGAGATTGAATATTAACCGATTCAAGTCGTGAAATTACCTGTTTAACATTTAATTGTCTTTCCTTGCATACTTGTTCAAGTGTTTTTCCGTAATAGTCATAAAACCGAATACCAAAGTGGTATAACACAGAGGCGTGAACGTAGTTTTCATCTACAATCTCGTTAATCTGTTTTTTGGTATAAGTATTCATTTAGATATAAAAGTATACGGAAACTAATTAAAGTTCAGGCTTGTATGTATAATATAGAAAATAATATGTAAAATTATCTCTTTATCTTATTATTTTCAATATAATAAGAACGAAACCCTGCATAAAGTGTTATTATCATTTGTAAGTTTTAATTTGTTATTCTAATTTGATCTCCCATCTACATTTATGCGTTACATATAATGATCAGTCTAGTTAATTTTAAAAAGAAAAATCGTGAGTAAGACAAATAATTCAGAATTTCATATCAGGCTTCCAATTTTGCTTACCCTGGCCGTTGCCGCAGGCATATTAATTGGAGCTACCATGGCCGACGACAATAGTTCTCCAAAAAACGACCTCATCAGTAGCATTACAAAGTTAAAGGAAATTTTAACCTATGTAGAGCGAGACTATGTAGATGAAGTAAATACAGACGAACTGGTTGAAACAGCCATCAATACCATGTTAGAGAAACTAGATCCTCATTCAGTGTACATCCCTGCCGAGGAACTTAAACTTTCAAAAGCTGAATTAGAAGGTGAATTCGACGGAATTGGTATAGAATTTAACATTTATCGTGATACTATTTATGTGGTAGCCCCTCTTAGTGGCGGGCCCTCCGAAAAAGTAGGTTTAATGAGTGGCGATCGGATTGTAAAAGTGGATGGCGAAGATGTAGCCGGAACAGGTATTGATAACCAGAAGGTATTTAAGATTTTACGCGGGCCAAAAGGAAGCGAAGTAAAAATAGATATCAAGAGAAAAGGCAATAAAGAACTTCTGAATTTTACCATTGTTCGTGATAAAATACCTCAGAATTCAGTTGATGTGGGTTATATGGTTGATAATGAGGTTGGATATATTAAAGTCAGCCGCTTTGCAGCAACCACCTACGATGAATTCAAAAAGGAACTTGAAAAATTGGAAGGTCAGGGCATGAAAAAATTAATCCTTGATTTACAGGGGAACCCTGGTGGGTACATGGACCGAGCTATTAACATTGCTGATGAATTTTTATCGGATAATAAAATGATTGTATATACCGAAGGAAAACAACTTCGCTATAATACAGAAGCACGTGCTTACAGAAAAGGTGATTTTGAAACCCAACCACTGATTGTTTTAATTGATCAGGGTAGTGCGTCAGCATCTGAAATTGTGGCAGGGGCTTTACAGGATAATGATCGAGCCTTAATTGTGGGAAGACGCTCGTTTGGAAAAGGGCTGGTACAGCTACCAATTTCTTTAAGCGATAATTCTGAATTACGGTTAACGATTTCCCGCTATTATACACCAAGTGGAAGATCAATCCAGAAGTCTTACGCTAATGGGATTGAGGATTATAGCATGGATTTGGTCAATCGCTACAAGCATGGCGAATTGTTTAGTTCCGATAGCATTACTTTTAACGATTCACTTAAGTACAAGACTACAAAAGGTAGAATCGTTTATGGTGGTGGGGGAGTTATGCCAGATTTCTTTGTGCCAATTGATACTACCGCAGGCAGATCAGAGTATTTAACTAAACTATTTACCACCAATACACTTCGTGAATATACCCTACTCTATTATGAGGGCCACAAAAAGGAATTGGAAAAAATGGATTATCAGGATTATTTTAAAAATTTTGAGGTAAATAACGATATGCTGAATAAGTTGGTTAAAATGGCAACCGACGCAGGTGTGAAGTATAATACGGAGGATTTTGATAAGTCTAAGAATTTGATAAAAAATAATATAAAAGCCCTAATCGCCCGTAGCGTGTGGGATAGCCAAGGTTTTTATCCAATACTAAACCAAACAAATGAATCATTTCAGGAAGCATTGGGCCTATTTGCCGAAGCTGAAAAGCTGGCAAAGATGTAAGTAATACTATTTTTAAAAATAAAGGAAGTCTGGCTATCTTAGTATGCCAGACTTTTTTATTCGATATGATAAAAAACAATTTTAAAAATAACTAAGTAGAAGTCGTTGGGTTAGAATGAGTTATGGACTACCTGTATTCAAGAAATAGGTTGCGATGAATAAATCTATAAAAAAATAGTGAGATAGGTATTGATAGGGAAGTGCTGAATAGTTAATTTTGCCCACCCGAATAAGGAGAAAAGGGAAGGCAGGGAAAGTGGGAAGAGGGGGAACAGGAAAAAGAATCAAAAAAAAGTTGATTAGAAATT
>JBGTIS010000035.1:0-29952 GCA_041745535.1 Cyclobacteriaceae bacterium
TACTATTTTCTTGTCTAGAGCAATATCCCGCCATGCCCTCAACACTGAATCTTCTATCCATAGGCTCAGGCTTCCACGAGTGCACAAACTTTTGTTGTAGGCTTTCCAGCTGCTGATTTTGTACTTATCTTTAGCTGGGGTTGTGGTAGATGGTAACATCGCTTCTTTGAGGTTTAGACACTACAAAGATAGGCTACAATCTTTTTTTCTACTATTCCACTTTTATCGTTGCAACAAAGTCGAGCAAAACACATATTTTTGATGAGGAACTTTATAAAGACAGGTCAGTCATTGAACACGTCAATGCCTGGATTGATGGGTTTAAAGCATTGCTAGTCAGATTTGAGTTTACAGTCAGAAACTGGATGAGTCTGCACTTTATGGTATTTACCATTATTTTTCTACGAAAAATAATAAAATCGCAAAAGTTTAAACAGCCTCTTTGAGTAAGCAATATTTAGAGAGCGAAAATGCCTTCATTTATTTTGACACCAAATTGTTTCTTACTTTTGCTCTATGACATCCAGACCCTACATTCTCGCTGAAACCAACTGGAAAGCTGTTCAACAAACGAAATTTGAAGTGGCCATTTTACCCTGGGGTGCCACGGAAGCCCACAACTATCATTTGCCCTATAACACCGATGTGGCACAATGCGATTATGTGGCTGCCGAATCGGCCCGATTAGCCTGGGAAACGGGAGCCAAAGTAGTAGTTTTGCCTACCGTACCTTTTGGGGTAAATACCGGTCAGCTTGATATTCCTTTGTGCATCAACATGAATCCCAGTACCCAATTGGTAGTTTTAAAGGATGTAGCACAATCGCTTTCGATGCAGGGCATTCATAAGCTGCTTGTAATGAATGGGCATGGAGGCAACGATTTTAAACAGATGATTCGGGAGGTGCAGGTCCATTATCCGGATATGTTTATCTGTACCATGCACTGGTTCCGGGCCATAGACTGGAATCAGTACTTTGATGAACCGGGCGACCATGCCGGTGAAATGGAAACCAGCGCCATGATGCACATCGCCCCACAACTGGTTTTATCGTTGACTGAGGCCGGAAACGGCCAATCCAGGCGATTCCGGTTAAAAGCCCTGCAGGAAGGCTGGGTATGGGCACAACGGGAATGGCGTAAGGCTACCATTGATACAGGTGTCGGTAATCCGGCCAAAGCCACCGCGGAAAAAGGGAGAATTTATTTAGAAGATACGGCAAAGCAAATCGCTACATTCCTTATTGATTTGGCCAAAGCTGATAGACAGGATTTATATGAACCAATCCTTTAATAATGTAATTTAAAATCAAATAACAGGAAACAATTAAAACGATAGAATTGTCCTCTTTGTATAGCCAAAATGCCCACCATTTTTATTCTGGGTAAACAGGGAAAAGTAGTACACCGACAAAGGGGTGTGGGCGATTATAGTCAGGCTCCATTCAAACAACAAATGGAAAATTGGATTAATCAATAAAGCATAATACTTTTCTTCATAACTGTACAGGTCAAAATAAGAATGATGAAGCTAAATGCCAGCTTTTTCAAATATCGCATATTATCCCAAAGCCTTGTCCAGGTTATAAGCCGCGCTGATCAGTGAAATATGGGTAAACGCCTGGGGAAAATTGCCCAATGCTTCACCCTCTGCACCAGTTTCTTCACCAAACAGCCCCAAATGATTGGCATAACCGGTCATTTGTTCAAACATCAGTCGGGCCTGGTCTAATTTTTTAGGATCGGTATGTCCCGCCCGGGTAAGTGCCTCTACCATCCAGAAAGTACACATATTGAAGGTGCCTTCTTCTCCCTTCAACCCATCTATTGACTTAGCCGTATTATACCGGTAAACCAAGCTATCGGACACCAACCCGCCCTGATCTGGTGAAGCCAGCATTTTGTCTATGGTATTCAGCATGCGTTTATCGGTAGGAGAAACAAAGAATACCAGCGGCATAATCAGATTGGCGGCATCCAGGTTGTCGCTGTCATAGGCCTGTACAAAAGCATGAATTTCCTTGTTGTACCCTTTGGTCATGATCTCCAGATAAATTTCGTCCCTAATGCGCAGCCACTTTTCCCGGTCAGCCGGAAAAGATCGCTTGTCAGCCAACCGGATGGCCCGGTCCAGGGCTACCCAACTCATCAGTTTGGAATA
This sequence comes from Cyclobacteriaceae bacterium, assembly GCA_041745535.1. Taxonomy (GTDB): domain Bacteria; phylum Bacteroidota; class Bacteroidia; order Cytophagales; family Cyclobacteriaceae; genus JBGTIS01. The sequence continues at coordinate 2,161 of JBGTIS010000035.1, forward strand.
CACAAAATGCTGTTTCTCGCCCCTTACCTCCCATATGCCTTCGTCTTTCATTTGCCAATGATCGGCAATCCAGTTGATCAGTTTACGGAGGCTGTGCCAGAAGTCATAAGAGATCGGGCTTCCATATTTATTGTACAGGTACACCGCATCCATAAGCTCTCCGTAAATATCAAGCTGTAGTTGGTTATATGCCCCATTGCCAATGCGTACAGGCTGTGAAGCACGGTAGCCCTCCAGATGGTCAAGGGTATCCTCTTTTAATTCGTGTTGTCCATGAATGCCATACATAATCTGCAATGATCCGTCAGGGTTTATTTCCTCGCACCTTTCTTCTATCCAATGCATAAAATTAGCAGCTTCTTCGGTAAACCCTATTCTCATCAGTCCATACAGGCTGAAAGCCGCATCCCGAATCCAGGTATACCGATAATCCCAGTTTCTTTCACCGCCTATTTCTTCGGGCAGGCTACAGGTAGGCGCTGCCACAATAGCGCCGGTAGGTTCAAAAGTAAGCAGTTTTAATACCAGGGCCGAACGATGCACCATTTCTCTCCATCTGCCTGAATAGGTGCATCTGGATATCCAGTTTCTCCAGAATTCTACGGTATCATTAAAGCCTTGGTAAACCTCGTCCTCAGAAAAACATTCCAGACAGGGTTGGTCTTTATCAACCTCTTTTAACACAAAATTTACGCAATCTCCTTCGTCCAGATCAATTTCGGCTACTACGCCTGTACCTTTCTTCTTTAAGAGAGCCGACGTAGATAATCCTATGCTGAAATTACTGGAATGAAATGCGGCTCCATGCTCGTTGATGATGGTTTGATGGGTATCACGGCCATAATTGAATGCAGGGACACATTCTACTTTTAAGGTAAGCCTGCCCCGCACCATTTTTATCCGCCGAACCAGTCGGTTTTTACCAACCCCGATCACAGCCTTGCCAACTGGCATATAATCTATTATTTCACAAACACCATGGTCGGTCAGAAATCGGGTAACCAGCACATTGGTTTCGGGCCAGTAAAATTGCTTGCACTTATATTCAGCATGCACGGGTGTTATTTTAAAACTCCCCCCCTTTTTTTCATCCAGAATGGCTCCAAATATGCTGGGTGAATCAAAAAATGGATAACAGAACCAGTCGATGGCGCCATTCATGCCTACCAGTGCCACGGTGCGCATATTGCCAATCAGACCATAATTTTCGATGGGTTGGTATGTCATATTTTTAATATTCTAATTATGCCGGTGAAAATGATAACCTTTGAATAATAGGAAAAGTTATATAGCCGACAAAATATACATGCACTACAACGATGTATACTAAACAAATTATTGATTGGCAAACAGGGTGGCATATTTAATTGCCTGAATCATGCTTTCCGGGTTAGCCTCATTTTTTCCGCCTTTGTCAAAAGCGGTTCCATGGTCGACCGACACCCTGATGATAGGCAGACCCAGGGTAATATTCACACCTGACATGCCTTCCCATTTGCCTGTTTGATGATTATAATTAAATCCTGTTAATTTGGTTGGAATATGCCCCTGATCGTGGTACGTGCATACCACAATATCATACTGACCACCTTTCAATTTGGGAAAAACGGTGTCAGGGGGATGTGGGCCATCGGCCTGTATTCCTATTTTCCTGGCCGCTTCAATGGCAGGTCTGATTTCTTCTATTTCTTCGGTTCCAAAAAGTCCGTTCTCACCGGCGTGTGGATTTAATCCGTTTACCGCGATTCTTGGCTGTAAAATACCCATTCTTTTCAGGGCTTCATCAGCTAGCTGTATCACATTCACAATTCTTTCCTTTTTGGTTCTTTCAATAGCTTCCCGGAGTGAAACATGGGTGCTTACGTGTACCACCCTAAAATCACCGTCCGCCAACATCATGGCATAATTCTTACTTTTTGTTTTTTCCGCGAATATCTCTGTATGCCCCGCATAATTATACCCAGCCAACTGAATGGCCTCCTTGTTAATTGGTCCGGTTACAGTGGCCTGTACCTGATTTTTATTGGCCAATGTAATTACTTTTTCCACATATTCGAATGAAGCTTTGCCAGTCATAGCAGCCACTGCATTATGCCTAAATTGGAACATATCAATATTATGCATATCCAAAACATCGATAGTCCCAGGCTCGTATGTTCCCTCTTCAGGTTTTTCAATAATGTTTACTTTGTTTTTCAGTCCGCAAAACGCGATCGCCTTTTGAATAATTTGGCTGTCGCAAACTATCAGGGGCCTGCACTTTTTATATAATTCTAATTCGTTGAGTGCCTTTACAGAAACTTCAGGCCCGATGCCTGCCGGATCTCCTGCACTAATGGCTATAATTGGTTTATTCATTTTAATATTCCTCCATTGGTGGTTATTTTAAAAACTCCACAGGCCATTGATAACTACCCGGTTTTATGGTCAATACCTGATGATTGGATTCGTTGATCAAAGTAACGGCACCTTCTTTATATGTTTTTTCTACTTTCAGGTTTTTCCAATTCATTTTTCTTATAAACATGGAAGCTGTTTCTCCTCCTTCAATCAATAAATGAACCGGAGCTTTTTTGTAGGTAGTTATCAATTTCGCTATAGCAGTAAGCAGTTCAATAATTTTTTTCCGCAGATCAGCATCTGTAACCTGTTGTTTAGGACCAGTCCATACTACCTGCGTTGCTTCGTCTGATTCATTTAATATGGCTGTGCGAAAAAGGTCAAACAATTCTTCATAAGGGTAATTAATTAACAATTCCAGGGATATTCGATGAATGGAAACACCCTTGTCTGCCAGTATTTTTACGGTTTCCAAACTGGAGTTAGAAATACTTCCTACAATAAAATGACTTTTGATAGTAACTAAATCAGGGTTGGGTAGGTCGTAAGAATCAGGCTCAATATTGAATTTCAATGTGACCAATTCTTTAAAGAAATCCGTTCCGCCGGCTAATAAAAATTTAGAATTCAAAAAAGCGGCTCCCCATGCGATAATATCTTCTCTACTGCCTGCATCCGGAATAATTATTTTATTTTGCTGAGGCCATTGCGCTTTTATTTGCGCGCATTTACAGCAAAGTACAGCATCAGAATCATCTGCCACTAACTCTTCAACCCGTGACGTTGTACGGGGATATTCCGGATCTGAATTAAAATCTGTTTCATTGAGTGGTAAATCATTAATATAATAGGTTCCATCTTTAATAATTCTTCCTTTGGATGGGTTGGCAGGTATGAGCAATGCCTGATATTTCTGCCGCGCCTGTTAAATCGTCCGCTATCGCTAAAATTTTTAACATCGCCGAATTAGAAAGACACCTCCACTTTAATTACTTTAGATTTAGGCTTCAGCCAGGCATCAAATTGCCCCCATTTCATCAAATTTAATTTATTTTCTCCATTTGTATAGTTAAGATAAGATACCTAATAGCAAAAGGTAAATTTTAACTCAGATATTTTTTTTATGTTTGTGTATGAGCAAAACCTGCAAAGCCGCCATTGCCCAGGGGAATGGCACTTTTATAATCGATACCATTGCGGTAAATGAACCACAAGCCGATGAAGTACTGGTGGCAATTAAAGCTGCCGGCATATGCCATACCGACTATGATTCGCTGCGATGGGGTAAACCTATTGTGATGGGGCATGAAGGCGCTGGCATAGTAACCGCCGTTGGAGAAAAGGTAACCCATGTAGATGTCGGCGACAAAGTGATACTGAACTGGGCGACCCCCTGTGGCCATTGCTTTCAGTGCAAACTAGGCAATGAGCATATTTGTGAAAACAATTCTCCGGTGGTGGCCGGGGCCAATGGTTATACACCGGGTCATGCACACCTTGAAGGAACACAGTGGAAAGGAAAAGCTATCGAAAGATCATTCAATCTGGGCACTATGGCAGAGTATGCCCTGGTCAAAGCCTCAGCGGTAGTCAAAAATTCCTCTGCCCATATGTCGTTTCCAGCGGCTAGTATTATCAGTTGTGGCGTGATGACGGGCATCGGTTCGGTACTTAACGCTGCCCGGGTAGTTCCCGGCTCCTCTGTGGTGGTATTGGGTGCCGGAGGCGTGGGGTTGAATGTGATTCAGGGAGCGAAGTTGTCTGAAGCATCCAAAATCATTGCCATAGATGTAAACGCCCAACGGCTGGAGATGGCTAAAAATTTTGGTGCTACCCACACACTATTGGCCGATAAAGCTGACAAAGGCCTGTCGCAAGCCGCCAAACAAGTGAAGACCCTCACGGATGGCAGAGGCGCCGACTATGCTTTCGAATGCACTGCCATTCCGAAACTGGGAGCCGCTCCATTGGCTATGATTCGGAATGCCGGCACAGCCGTGCAGGTAAGTGGCATTGAGCAGGAAATTACGATAGACATGAATCTTTTTGAGTGGGACAAAATTTATATCAATCCGTTATATGGCTGCTGTCGTCCACAAACTGACTTTCCCAAGATTGTAGATTTTTACGAAAAAGGAGATTTACTCCTCGAAGAATTAATTACCCGTACCTACCCGATTGAAAATTTGCGACAGGCTTTTGATGATATGCTGGCCGGAAAAAATGCCAAAGGGGTACTTGTTTTTGACTAATATTAAAATCAGCAATTCCTGAAATGTTCAGAACCACAGAAATTTCCGATCCTGCCTTTGAAAGCAATCACCTCCGATATATTACGGTGAAAACGCCCCACCTCAGGGGAAGAGGCGATATTTGTGTGTTTGTACCCCCTGGGGAGCAACTACAACATATCCCGTTGGTAATTCTGCTGCATGGGGTGTATGGCAGTGCCTGGGTTTGGACTCACAAAGCTGGGGTGCATTTTACCGCCCTGCAACTAATCCAGCAACAGCAGATGCAACCGATGGCGATTGTAATGCCTTCCGACGGACTTTGGGGTGATGGTTCCGGCTATTTGGCACATGACGGACTTCAATTTGAAAAATGGATCGTAGAGGATGTTCCCGCGGCAGTGCGGGAAAATATTCCGGCAGTAAGTATCCAATCGCCTTTGTTTATCTCAGGCCTGTCGATGGGTGGTTTTGGCGCATTGCGGTTGGGCATTAAATATGGCAAACAATTTAAGGCGGTTTCTGCCCATTCCGCTATTACTGATATCGCGCAAATGACGCTTTTTGTAGAAGAGCCCATGTCTCATTATTTGTCAGCCAACAAAACTGACCATAGCGTTTGGGCTACGGTACAGGCCTGTAAACACTTTTTACCCGCCTTACGTTTCGATTGCGGCACAGAAGACCAGTTGATTGATTATAACCGCGCCTTACACCGGCAGTTGGAAGCAGCAAATATTACCCATTTATATGAAGAGTTTCCCGGAGGGCACGCATGGGCATACTGGCAGCTGCATATCCGAAAAACCCTGCTATTCTTTCAGCAACACCTTTCCAAGTAGTTAATTGTGACTTTTAATTTGTACAAAGTCGGGGTGAAAGGACGAGAATTCAACCAACTCCCAAATTACTTTTTTAAACAATTTGATTATTAATTTTTTAATAATTACTTTAATTTGCTAAAATTAATGGTAATATTTAAATATTGCCTTAATATGATTACTAAATCCACATTTTTTAAAGAACAAGGCATAGACACAAATCAACATTCAAATTCACCACCGCAAGATGAAAGCAAGGTTTGGAAAGAATTTAAGAGTGGCAGCAAAGAGGCATTTTTCCGCATCTATATCAATTATGTAAATGTTTTGTATAACTATGGCCGTAAGATCATCCATGACAAAGACCTTGTCGAGGATTGTATTCAGGATCTTTTTATAGAGATATGGGAAAGCCGGGAAAAGCTAAGCGATACAAATTCCATTAAATATTATTTGCTGAAGGCCATGAGGATAAAAATTTTTAAAGAATTAAATAAAAAGAATAAGCATCTGGACAAAAATGCCTTATCTGAAAATTATGATTTTAACATTGTATTTTCTTATGAAGTTGAACTGATCAACGAACAATTATCTGCTGAGCAAAAGGAAAAGCTTTCCAAGGTTTTAGGAAAACTCTCTCACGGCAAAAAGTAGCTATTTTTTCGCGTTACTTTGATGATCTTGATTATGAGGAGATCGTCTCCATTATGACCATCAATTACCAATCAGTTCATAATTTGATTCACAGGGCCATTAAAATTTTGAGAGAAAATCTGGTGATTGAAATATCTTACCTGCTGTTGGTTGCTACTTTTTCATAAATCCAACAGTTAAGCGAAAATTAACTTTCGCAACGAAAAGTTGTTTTGCGCTCCCCCCATTTTTAATTTTCATTTTTTTCAAATACTACCACCATGAACCAAAGATTTAATAATAAGCATGTATTAATTACAGGGGCTGCCCGGGGCATTGGATTTGAAATTGCCCGTCAGTTCGCAAGCGAAGGGGGTGGGCTTACGCTATTTGATAGGGATGAAAAGTTGTTGGCGGAAGCCGCGAAAAAGCTGGGGGCTTCTGCCCAGGCTGTGCGTTATTATACGTTAGATGTAGCCAACAGGGAACAGGTAGACGCTGCCATTGATGAGGTTGAAAAAGAATTGCCCGTTGATATTTTGATCAATAATGCGGGCATTTGCCTGGTAACCCCCTTCCTGAAAATTTCTCCCCGGGAATGGCAAACGACCCTGGATGTAAACCTTACAGGGGTATTTAATGTTTCCCAGAGCGTGTGCCGGTATTTTGTGAAAAGAAAGAAGGGTGTGGTCATCAATATGTCCAGTAAGAATGGATTAGACGGGGAATTAGGCCATGCCCATTACAATGCGAGTAAAGCAGGGGTAATTATGCTTACCAAAACCATCGCCATAGAGCTGGCTCACCTGGGCATCAGGGCCAATGCGGTATGCCCGGGCTATGTGCGCTCTCCTATTAACACAGGGGTGGATTCAGATGAATTTGTCAATACTTTCGCGGACAGGTACATTCCTATGAACCGGGTAGGAAACGTAGAGGAAATCGCGCCCGTTTTCCTGTTCCTTGCCAGCGATGATGCCTCTTACATCAACGGACAAACCTTTGTGATTGACGGCGGGCAGCTGGCCGGGCAAAAACCCTGGAAAGACCTGCTAAAAGATGTGGATCATCAATCATAATAACGTAAGAAGTTATTTTCCCCGATAACACATAGAGGGCCGTTGAGTTATTTTTGACTGCTCTTCTGCTTTTTTCTTTTCTCCCTTTTCCTTCCCTCATACCTGTATTTATTATTCATAATTTGTCTCTCAAAAGGCTTCATTGAGGGCAGGGAAATCCCCATAAATAATTTTTTTTAATTTTAGTGAGTAGTAAACATACACTAATGGATGAGTCCTTCAAGAAAGGAGTAAAGCATCCGGAATCTGAAGAAGGTTTATTTTGGGAAGAATGGGTGGGGAAACATCCAGACAAAAAGGAGGAGGTGAATGTGGCGCGTCAGATCATACTGTTTATGAATTTTGAAACACACTATTTATCCAAAAGCGATATCAATACCCTGTGGGAAAAACTAAATAAAAGAACTGAGGAAAGAGAACAAACTGTATTCCCGAAAGCACAACCAAGGCGTGGGGTTTTCTATCCAGTCTTCCCTTTCTGGCACAAAGTAGCCGCTGTATTTATTGGTTTGGTGGTTTTGAGCGCTTCCCTGTTTTTCATTTTACAGCGTGATAACACCCTACAATACAGAACTCAATTTGGTGAAACAAAAAACCTGTTACTTCCGGATAGCTCAACTGTAATACTGAATGCCAATTCTAAACTTACCTACAGTTCAGACTGGAATAGCAAAGATTTGAGAAAGGTGTGGTTAGAGGGAGAAGCATTTTTCTCTGTAGTGCATACAGCCAATGACCAGAAATCCTCGTCAATACGTCCAACCTTGATGTAGAAGTACTGGGCAGGGCCGATCCGAGGCTTCCCTGGGACTTTCAGATGGCCAATGCCAGCGAGTTATTGAAGCGGGTGGCCGAAATTTATGAACCTCATGGCATTGTGATGGTGATGGAAACTATGAACCACAGAGTAGAACACGCAGGCATGTTCCTTCATACCATTCCGCAAGCTTATGCTTTAGCCAAAGCAGTAGGCAGTCCGAGCGTAAAGACTGTAATGTGCGCATCAGCGATGCCAGCGGAAAATATTACAGACCTGACGGCGCCTTCTCATGGGAAATGAATGGAAGAGAATTCCCGGGGTTTGCCTGCGATGGTGCTTTTGACATCAAACTTCCACCCGGGAGATATAATTATGAATTAGACAGAGGGCCAGAATATGTGTTGAATACAGGGATCTTTATGGTGACTGATAAAGATTTGACCCTGAATAAGCATTTGAAAAGAATTATCGACCTGAAGAATTTAAACTGGTGGTCGGGAGATTTTCATGTTCACAGGAAGGTGGAAGAAATGGAGTTATTAATGAAAGCATCTGATATTCATATAGCGCCTGTGATCACTTCCTGGAATGAGAATTTCCCTTTTACTGGTAAAGATACAGAGAGTGATTTTTCTATCAGAAAATTTAAGGGCTCCATGTTTTGTTCAGTAACGGCATCTGAAGATGAAAGAAGTGGAGGGGCTATATTGGTATTGAATACAACAAGACCCATAGATTTTAGTCAAGCTATTGACAGTAAACTGTAAACTGCCTGAGGATGAAACTATAAAATATTATGTTGAAATTTTTTATGCCAGCTTCGTGAAATTAAACTTGAATTAAATAAAAAGCGTTTTTATACAAATAATTCGTGAATTAATCGGAGGTTCAAAATATACATATATCATTTGACTGAAAGTAAATATACATGTTCCGTTTCAGGAAGTAGAATTTGAAAAAGTATGGTGCTGCCTTTAGTGCTAAAAAATTTGTCTGATCGAGTTATTCGACCTAATTTAGGGCGAAACAACCGATAACCCCGTGAAAAATAAACTCCTCATTCTCCTGCTGGTACCCTCTGCTTTTATTATTTCTTGCCAACCCCAGCAAAAAGCACAAAGTCCTGAAAAATCCAAGGTTCCTGGTCCTGAAGAATTGATTCCAGCTTTTGAAAGCTCGCTACAGGAGAAAATTTTACATAAATGGTATCCCAATTGCCTCGATTTCGAGTATGGTGGTTTCATTACTAACTACGATTATGACTGGAAACCTGCGGCTAATCAGCCTAAAATGATTGTAACCCAGGCCAGGTTGGTCTGGACGGCAGCTAAAGCGGCACACTTTTACCCTGATGATCAGAGGTACCAGCAGGCAGCCGATCATGGCTTCGCGTTTTTGCGGGATAAGATGTGGGACCAGACTTATGGTGGATTTTATACCCTGGTAGACCAGAAAGGTATGGTAATGCCCAATTCGGAATATGGCGATCGGAAAACGGCATACGGTAATGCTTTTGGCCTCTACGCCCTTTCCGCTTACTATGAACTTACCCAATCGGAAGAAGCCCTGGAACTGGCCAAAAAATCTTTCCAATGGTTAGAAGCACACAGCCACGACCCTGAAAACCTGGGCTATTTTCAATACATGTCCAGAGAAGGTAAACCCATGTTCAATACGGATAACAGCGAATCGGCCTATATTCGGGGATTTACCTATAAAGATCAGAATACCAGTATTCATGTACTGGAAGCCCTTACCGAATTTTACAAGGTTTTTCCCGATAATCAGGTAAAAACCCGGCTTACTGAAATGTTATCGCTGGTACGTGACACCATCGCGAACAATACCGGCTACCTACATCTATTCCTTACCCACGACTGGAAACCGATTTCTTACCGCGATTCGAGCAACTCGGTAAGGGAAGCCAATTATGGTTTGGATCATGTTTCGTTTGGTCATGATATAGAAACCGCATTTCTGATGCTGGAGGCTTCAGAGGCATTGGAAAAGCATGAATGGGATAAAACGATGGCCAAAGCAAAAAAAATGGTGGATCATAGCCTGATGCGGGGTTGGGATTCCCTGCATGGTGGTTTGTACGATCAGGGATATTACTTCAAAGGGATTGACGAAATTACTATTATTGATTACCGCAAAAACTGGTGGAGCCAGTCAGAGGCGATGAATTCATGCCTTCTGTTTGCGACCCTTTATCCTGAAGATGAAAAGTATTATGCCCACTTCCAAAAAATGTGGAATTATATCAATACTTATCTGATCGACCACGAACATGGGGGCTGGTATTCTGATGGTGCGGACACCTGGCCATTAACCAAAATAGGTTCAAAAGGCAATATCTGGAAAGCCAATTACCACGATGGCAGGGCCTTGATGAACTGCATACAACTGCTGAGAAAAATAAAAAATCAAGAATAAAAGGGGTGATGTTGTAAAATCAATTTATTTTCTTACGTTGTTATTACCCTAGTTTTTGGATTTAATATCTTTACATTAGCTTTTCCCTAGGCAAGTGATAATAAAAACCATGAAAGGCAATTACTATTATTATAGTACTAAATAATATTTATATTGTTAAAAAAACAACATCTATATCCATTCTTGCCTTAGGATCTTTTCTTATTTGCTTGTATAGCTACATTGTAACCACGAATATTACCTCTCAAAAAATAAAAAGGCGCTTTTTATATATTTGATGTAATTGGCTTTTTAAATACTTGTAGTAATACCCTTACCAGGTTCTTAAATTTAGTATTGTGTATCATTTCAAATTAAATGCGGAATTTGACTTCACTTGTTAAGAAGTGAAAAATCGTAAACTAAATGTGTTAAGGATGAAGTTAGGGTTAAGTACAAAAATTGTCAGTTTTGTTTTTGCGTTTTTTTTATCATCCCTTTTAGCTGCCGCTCAAACGAATACCGCCATTACTTCAGGCTACTAGGACGATCCGGATACCTGGTCATTAGGGAGAATGCCCGGGGATAATGATGTTATCCTGATTCCAGCGGATAAAGTGGTTACTGTAAACGGTACTGACCAGACTTTAGACAATGCGATTCTAGTTATTGAGGGTGAACTAATTATGGATTCACCCAGCGAATTTTTTTCAAATTATAGCAGTTTGACTTTTACGGGTTCATCATCAGGTGTTATCGTTGAGGACGGTGGCAAAATAACCGATGGTACCACGTTTGGCGGACCCACTCATTTCATTAAAGTTCAGGGTGTAAAATACTGGTCAGGAGACAATTGTGTTATGGGATGTGGAAGTACAACTGGCAGTTATACCTCCTCTGGTGAAACTGGCATGCCGGCCAGCATAGCCAATCCACTGCCAGTTGAATTACTATATTGCAGAGCCTCTTTCCAAACAAACCATGTTTTTCTGGAATGGGCCACTGCTACTGAATATAAAAATAGTCATTTTGATGTTGAACGATCAGAAAATGGATTGGAGTTCACCAAAATAGGAGATGTGGCCGCCGTTGAACATTCTAAAACTAAATCATTTTACTTTTTTGAAGACATTAATATTCTCAATCAGAAATTCTCGAAATTATTTTATAGGCTAAAGCAAATTGATTTTGATGGCCATTATAAATACTCAAAAGCTGTTACCATTAATAATAGTTACTTCCACCACGAAAATATTATTATATCACCTAATCCATTTACTGAAAAGATACACATAGATTTCAAAATTTCATATCAGGATAACATCATAATAAAGTTATATGATATAAACGGTCAGTTATTAATGATGCAACCCTGGATTAATAAAGAAAATAACAACAAAATTGAAATCGGAGAAATGGCGCATCTTCCTGCTGGCATCTATTTTATTGAACTTACAGGAAATTCAGTATCCATACTTGAAAAAATAATTAAAAGCTGACTTAATTATCTTTAAAATACATATAAGTAACTGAATTATAACAACTTATTCTTATTTAGATAAATTGATAATTTAATTTACTTTTATCAAAAATTAATTCCTCATTCTGGGGTGTCCGCCTTTACTAAACCTCCCGCGCGCACATTTTCTCCTAGTCTGTCCTGTAACTTGTCTCCCAAATCTTTCCTGGCAACCTCAGCTAACTGCTGCAGTTCATCCACAATTTCCGGATTAGCATCTTTCACATCGTAACGTTCACCGGGGTCTCTACGCAAATCATAAAGGGCTAATCCGGTTTCTAATTTCGTGTATTCGCCAGGCCAGCCATCTTTACCGGGTAATACACCCTCATAAGAGCGGGATTCGTGTGGAAAAACCAGCTTCCAGTTATCCCTGCGTACGGCTTCCAGGGCATACCCCTGATAGTAGTAATAAAATTCAGTTCGTGGATTAGCGGAAGCATCCCCTTTCAATAAAGAAAATATATTCACGCCATCAATCTTATGGTCAGGAAGCTCGGCATCGGTAATGGCTGCCAGGGTGGGAAAAATATCTATGGTGGAGGATAACTTGTCGCAAATGGATCGCGGCGATATTACGCCGGGCCAACGCATAATGCAGGGCACTCGCTGCCCACCTTCCCAACTGGTACCTTTGCCTTCCCGAAGTCCGCCTGTTGATCCTGCATGGTTACCAAAATTCAACCATGGCCCATTATCAGAAGTAAAAATTACAAGGGTATTGTCAGTAAGACCATTTTTCTCCAAGGCTTTCATTACCTCACCCACCGACCAGTCAATTTCCATAATTACGTCTCCATACAAACCCTGCTCACTTATACCTTTAAATTTTTCAGAAACAGCAAGCGGAACATGGGGCATGGAATGCGGTAAATACAGAAAAAAAGGTTCTTTTTTATGATTTTTAATAAACTGTACTGCCCTTTCTGTATATCGGGTTGTTAACGTGGCCTGATCGTCCAGGGTATTAATCTGTTCAATTTCCTCATTACCCTCTATTAAAGGAAGGGGTGGATATTTGGCTTTATCTGGCCTTGAGGAATTGGCAGCTACCGGAGTTCCATCATAATCCACCGGCCACATATCGTTAGAATATGGCACTCCTAAATATTCGTCGAAGCCATGCTGCAGGGGTAAAAATTCACGGTGGTGCCCCAGATGCCATTTGCCAAAAATAGCCGTGGCATATCCTTTTTTCTTCAGCATTTCAGCCATAGTTTCTTCCTGATCGCTGATTCCATTGGTTGCCCAGGGCATTAATGCCCCAGAAATAGAAATCCGATTCGGATAACACCCGGTAAGCAATGCGGCTCTTGAAGCACTGCATACGGCCTGAGCGGCATAAAACTGGGTAAACCGCATGCCTTCAAAGGCAAGTTTATTCAGATTGGGTGTGGTGTACTGGGTAGCACCATAAGCGCTCACGTCTCCGTAACCCTGATCATCCGTAAAAATCAAAACAATATTGGGTAATTTCTTTTTCTGGCTGCTGGCATCAATTGATATAAAGAAACAAACCAACCCGATGAAACTGAAAATGATTCTTCGCGGCCCCATACAGGCAAAAACAGAAAAATTAACTGGCTTAAGGTGCTTGGAAAAATGTTTCATAAGTAGAAATTATACAGGATCTTAAATTAAAAAATTTACTTGATTAGTAAAATTAAGATGTGTAATATGAAACACAACACTTACTCTTTAAAATTAATGGAAAAAAAAATATTATCTGGGCTGGACCGACAGCGGGAAATTTATATTCAGGGCATTTCGGGTAAAAAACCTTTATTGCCTGTGGGTTTTGCCCAATTGGAAGCGAAGGCCCAAACCAAGATGAACCCCGAAGCTTTCGCCTATATAGCTGGCGGAGCCGGTACAGAGCATACGGTGGATGCTAACCGCGAAGCTTTCGAACAATGGCTAATATTACCCAGAGTGTTAGTTGATGTGTCTGACCGATCCATGGGCATTACTTTGTTTGGCGAAACTTTTCCCAGTCCCATTATGCTGGCGCCAATTGGTGTATTGGAACTTGCTCATCCCAAAGGCGATCTGGCGGTGGCTGAAGCTGCGGCAGCAACTGGTGTGCCCATGATTTTTTCTAATCAGGCGTCCTTTTCAATGGAAGAATGTTCGAGCAAAATGGGCGAAAGTGTAAAATGGTTCCAACTTTACTGGAGCAAGTCAGACAAACTGGTTGCCAGTTTGGTTTCCCGTGCGGAAGCCTGCGGATGCAAAGCGATTGTGGTTACCCTCGACACATTTATGCTGGGATGGCGAACCCGCGATCTGGACCTGGCTTATTTGCCTTTTCTGGAAGGAAGAGGGATTGCGCAATACGTAAGCGATCCTGTATTTCTAGAATTATTGGAGAAGGAAATGACACAACCTAATCTTGGCCCTAAACCCAGCCTTACACTAAAAACATTGAAAACCTTATACCAGATGACCCGTCACTTTCCAGGTTCCTTCATGAAAAATCTGCAATCAGGTAAGCCAAAGGCGGCAGTCCGGTTATTTACCAATATATACTCCAGGCAATCGCTTACCTGGGAAAATTTAGCTTTTTTAAGAACCGTAACCAAACTTCCCATATTGCTGAAAGGAATTCTCCATCCAGATGATGCCAGGAAAGCGCAAGGCTATGGTTTGGATGGTATTATTGTATCTACCCATGGCGGAAGACAACTGGATGGCTCAATCGGGGCACTGGATGCGCTTCCCGGTATTATTCAGGCAACTGGTAACAACTATCCCGTTTTACTGGATAGTGGCATCCGGGGTGGAGCGGATATATTTAAGGCCTTAGCGTTGGGCGCCAAAGCGGTGCTGGTAGGCAGACCTTATGCCTATGGACTGGCGCTGGCAGGAAAAGAAGGCGTTATTGAAATTATCAAAAATTTAACAGCGGATTTTGATATTACGATGAGCTTGGCAGGATGTAGCAGTATTAAAGAAATCAATAGTAGTTTGCTAACGAAAATTGGTTAAACAAATTTTGGTTAAAGGAATAGATTACGCTATTTTAAAATAAATTTAGTTTGAGTGAAAGACATTGACCAAAATAATTATTTGACTAACGGCTTTTAATTCATACTTGATATTTTTTTTATCCTAAATAATCAATAATTTGCTCAGGTTCATATTTTATCTTGTTCCATATCCTCTCTTTTATGGTTTAATTAATAGCTAAAAGTTTAGCGCTAAATATATTTTTTTTATCATTTATCTATCCACTACTAAATTGGAACTTATTGAAGAAATTAACCATCAATATTTAGAAAAAAAATGATTGTAATTTATTTCATAACTAATTATGAAGCAAATGGTTAAAGTACTATTGTTTAACCAATTATTTAAATGGATAAATAATAGGAATTAACAAAGTAGCTATAATCCAAAATAACAAATTCAACCAGGAACCAATTCTAAGGAAATCCATAAACTTATACTGACCTACCCCATAAATCATAGTATTGGTCTGATAGCCGATGGGTGTCATAAAACTGGCAGATGCGGCAAAGGTGATCGACATCAGAAACGGAATCGGACTTAATCCTAAAGAATTAGCGGTAACAATTGCTATTGGAGCCAGCAAGGCTGCTGTTGCATTGTTCGACATTACTTCGGTAAGTAACGATGTGATCAGGTATAAACCAGACACAATGGCAATAGGGCCCCATTGTCCTAAATATTGTATCAGAGAACTTGCGATAATATCTGCCAACCCACTATTTTCCATGGCTACTCCTAAACTTAATGCGCCAGCCAGTAGAAAAATTACTTTCCATTCTATAGATTCATAAAAATCTTTCATGGTAAGGCAATTGGTAAGTACCAGAATAAGAGATCCGGCAATGGCACCAATCATTATAGGTACAATTTCCAAGGTAGCGGTAATAACCACAATAGCTAAAACGCCAACTACCAAAAAAAACTTGTTTCTTTGAAAATCTACAATACCATCTTCCGACAAAATAATCATAGGATGATCGGGCTGCCTTTGTAACTCTTTCAGATTGTCCAGGTGGTGGGTTTTCACTTCAGCCAGGATCACATCGCCAGCCCGTAAGGTTACTTCGTAAAGTCGGTTGTGCAGTACCTCCTCCCGGTGTTTGATGGCTAGCGGAATAGCCCGGAAGGTTCTTCGAAAATCCAATAATTTCAGTGTTTTCCCCTCAAAATCAGAATTCGCGGTAATTATTAGTTCCACCAGGGAAGTGCCACGCTCATTGAAAAAATCTTCCCCAATTTTTAATGATTTACCCTCATTGAACCTAATGTTGTCTTTTAATGCTTTTATTTTGTTTACATCGCAACGTATTTTCAGCACATCGCCCTCCAGTAAAACCAAATCTCCGGGAGGTAAAGGAAAAGTTGTGGTATTTCTTCTCACCTCAATGATGTCCATTTCTAAATCCTGCACCAATGGGGAATCCATAATCGTTTTATTCACAGAAGGCGATTCTTTCATCAGTTCTATTTCCGCCAGATAGTCCCCCAATCCGAATCTCTTTTGCAAACTGGCATCACCTTTCCTGTCCGGTAACATTTTAATACCGAAAACCAACATATAAACCAGGCCAACCAGAAAAAATATAAGGCCCATGGGCGTCATGTCAAACATAGAAAAAGGTTCCAGTCCACGATCTTTCATTATACCAGCTACCAGCACGTTGGTAGAAGTACCAATCAGGGAACAGGTGCCACCAAAAATAGACGCGTAAGAAAGTGGAATCAGCGCTTTTGACGGACTTATATTTGATGATTGAGCCACCTGCACAACAATCGGAATAAAAACCGCCACTACCGGAGTATTATTGATAAAAGCTGAAATAAATGCCACCAATATCATCATGGTAACAATGCCCAATGTAAAATTCTTTTTGAACACACCTGATAATCTCAAACTTACGTATTGCATGCCTCCTGTTTTCAGGAGCCCAGCACTCAAAATAAACATAGCTGCTACCGTAATGGTAGCTGTGTTGCTGAACCCGGCTACACCCTCTGACGGGCTGATAATACCCAGCAGCACCAGAGAAATCATGACCAGCATGGCTACCAAATCAATGGCGATAATTTCGGTGGCGAAAAGAATGACAGCACCAATTATAATTACCAACACTAAAATAGCAGATGTAGCCATAGGTTATTATTTTAAAAATTATAAAATCAGGTAAATCTATAAACTATATCAGAATTGTAGATATTCATTATAAAAATTTTTTGTTTTATTAAAACCTATTGTATGCACTATATGTATGCATAATAAAAATATTAAATAGACTTCAGATTGACAATAGATTTATTGAAAGGTGATGCCTGATCTGGTGAATCAGGTTACAAATCTGACTTAATTCTTCAGCATGATCCAAAATTATCAAGGGATTGATTGAAGTAATATAATGAGTTTTGCCTGCCAAATTTTTATAATGGTAAAGGGAGCATATCAACAATACAAAACTGTTTATAAGCGCAACAGGCCCAGCCTTAAGGTTTGTGGAAAATGGATTTTGGAAAAAATATGAGGGAGTTGTATTTTAGGTTCTGGCTAAATGGTCGTCGAATATACCATTTAACATCGGATAATAGTGACTTCTTTTGATGGTTTCAATTTCTAACATTGAAAATGGCCGGCGCTTAATTTCGTCACTTAACAAACCGGCATACAAATAACTTTCTGTTTTCAGTGCCCTGATAAAAAGGATAAACAAATCAGCATTGCGCATTTCGTTAATCTGTTGGGCTATTACTTTTTTTCTGCGATTTTCAACCATGACTCGTACGTTTTTAGAAAGTTGTTTTCAATAAACGCGCGAATTATATTTAGTTCGCATTTAACTTTTAAGAAAATACTACTTTACCGGCTATGGCCCGCTACCCCTATGGAAATTACTAAATGGGTAATTGCTACTGAAAAATAATTTTCAGTAGGCTATTATTCTATTTAAAGCCAATATTCCTAAAAAAAATTATAAAGGGATATGGTGTTTCCTACAAACTATTGGAAAAGGGGGGAGAAGTTGAAAGCGACAAATCCTGGTTTATTTTCAAAACCTTACAAATTTTCGGGCATTATATCTAAGTCAGTTTTAAATTTTTCTCCCTGTAACTGATCCCATTGCCAACCATCACTTAATAAATTTTCATACAGCAATCTCCTTCGGTTGGAAAGTGAATTATAAAGCCTTTCCATTGCCGGTGGATCGGTATGGGCAAGTCCTACACCGGTTTGTTGATGAATCCTTTCCAAATTAGGTACAGGAGGATTTTCTTTTGCCTTTTGGTCATCCCCTATTGTTTGTAAATAAGCGGTAATTGATCTTCTTATCAACTGAAGTTGAATTGGGGATGGACGTTTATCTTCTGGAATATGAAATAAAAAAATAGTAAGAGCTTCATCCAGACTGGCTATTTGTAAAATAATATTTTCGTCCTGATTCGCATTATGCATATAATGTAAAATAGGGTAAGCAAGATGGTTCTGCGCGTATCGAAATACCATATCAGCCAGCGCGGTAAACTGGCTGGATATACTTTTAAAATCTGATCCATCAAAACTGTTGATCACAATTTGTTCGGGTGATTCTCCTAAAGCGGCAATATAGAGGCTTAACGCTCTTTTTTGGATGGCATTGGAAATAACTGGCACCAAATAGGTAATTGACATGGTTATCAGTATAAGTCCTACCATGCCTGCCAGCGCGGTTACAATACGCCATCCATTTGTACTGGCTATATAATCGCCTGTGCCCAACGTAGATATCGTAAAACCTGTGTAATAGATTTTTTCCCACACATCAGCAGGAACCTGGGTGGTGGAATTGATAATGGAATATGGATCTGATAAAAACACCAATGCCAGTCCTGCCCAGGCCAGCAAAACCCAGATAATGCAGACAGACACAATAATTACTAAACCCAGATAGTTTAAAATTTTGTTTACCCCGTTTTTCCTTGCAAGCAGGAAAAAAAAATGGTATGCGAGTTTACTCACCTTTTTAGTGATTTTACCCTCATTGGTGGGTACAAAAGCAGTAACACAAAAATCATATATCGCACTACTAATCAATATTATACCTAACACAAGTTGGAGATAATTCAATATCATTTTGAATTGTTAGTATACCACCTAAATAAAAGTAGCAAGCTATTACCTGCTTGCTACTTTTATTTAAAATATTAAAATAAAATATTTAGCTAATAATGGCAATCCAACCTCCGGCAGCGGCAGCAATAGCTGATAAAAATGCCGTAGCAAACAACCACCAAGCAGCAGAAGCGGCTGTTTTCCTGGCGTTTTCTGCCTGGTGAATCACCTCATGCTTCACTTCTTCCAACCGACGTTCGGCCTCAGCTTCCATTTTTTCTACCTTAGCCATAATACCGTTTTTTGTTTCTTCCACCTTGTCCACTATTTTGTTTACATCTTCGCGTGAAATTTTTTCATTGTTGGTCAATAAGGCCATCAATGTTTCGCGGTCAAATTGACTAATGCGATTTTTAATAACCGAGAAACTAGACTTCGGATCATGCAAAATCCGCTCGAGATCTCCTTGCAAACTATCGTAGCTTACTTCGGTACGATTCATACGATTCAGGTAATTCTTCAGGCCGGTTTCTGCTTTCGCTTTTTGGTCATCGGAAGTAGCAGTAGCATTTTCAGTAGAGGTGTGTTGAAGTTCCTGAGTCTTATTCTTTGTAGAAGCCACCTTGCTTGATACAAAATCTATCGCTGTGGCTACATAAGTGGCTACTTTTTCGGCCTGGTCATGATTGATGTTCTTATTTTGCTCCAGCAACGCCACAAAAGTAGAACGGTCCATTTGTTTAATCCTATCAGAAAGGATACTGCCAACATGTTTAGGATCCTGGGTAATCCTTTCTATATCATTTCGGATGCGCTCCGGATTTAATTCCTCCTTGCCCGTATTTCTCAGGTAATCTTCAATTTTTCTCACATATTCATCAATATCCTCTTCGCTGGCGGAAGTAAACTGAGCGGCTAACTTTTTAGCTTTGTCCTCAGTATTGGCACCAGATTGAACAGCTTGCTTTGCCTGATCAAATACGTTGGCTAGTTTTTTTATGTCTCTTTTGCTAAAATTGGGCTGCTCCGAAGCCAGTTTGACAAATAACTCGGTGGTAACTCCATCTTCTCCAGTTTTTGTTTTCTCCTCAAAGCGCACATCTTTCAGAATATCGATAAAGTCCTTTTTAATTTGCTCATAATCGGGACCACTTTCCTCTGCACGGTCCATGTACTCATCAATTTTTTTCTGAATATCTTTCACATGAATCGCATCTTCCATTTCTTCCCGAACCCTGTGGATGGTTTTTTCGGCGATATCCTCAATCTTTCCATAAGGTGAACCCTGGAACAGGTGCTGAACGGCAGATGCTGAAGATCTGATCCCTGAAATGGCAGTACTAATCAGGCTGCCTAATAAAGAACTGACGGATTTGATTTCCAGATACGCCATAACTGTAAAAAAAGTAGCCCAAATTACCAATCCTAAGGTCACCCCGATAACAACATTTCCAACCAGAGATAATTCTACAGCCAATAGGCTGGCACAAAATAAGGCAATGCTGGCTGTAATCATCGTCCATAAGCCTACGCCTGTACTGATCTTTACACCAATTGGTGTATCATCAGAATGGTCTTCCTGGTCATCATTTGATTTTTTCTTGTTACTATATACCTGTTTTTCCACATCGCCCACAGCTGATATCCCTACGGCTACTGAGAGTGCCGTAAGTAACACCTGAAAACCAATGGCCAGCAAAACACCAGCTACCAGGCTTGCGAAAAATTGAGGAGTGGCCAGCACATCCGTTACCGGGTCTACGCCTAGGGTTTGCGCATGGATAATACCGATACTAACTATTAAAAAAATTAGTGTCAAAAAAATAGGTTTAAAAGTTTTCATATTATAAAAATTAACAATTAAAAAGTTTTGAAGTTATTGATATGAAAGCAACTAGAAATAAGTACGGTTTGTTTCAATGGATTTTTTTAATCGCTTTATTTCTGGTAGGTTAACTTGGTTATAGATAGGAAAGACTTACGATTCCATTGTTCAATCGTTTTGAACAATTGGTAAACCATCCATGGCGACGATATCGGCCAGGCTATAATTTTTCAGAATGTTCACAGTTTGATCTCTTACTTCCTTAATCACCCTTCGTATACCACAGGTTTTTTCATCTTTACACTCTTCGCACCGTTCGTAATATTTGTGGGTAACACAGGGAAGTAATGCCAGGGCACCATCAAACAAACGAATTACATCCGCCATATTTACTTCTTCGGGCGAGCGCAGCAGGTAATAGCCACCTCCTCTGCCCTTTTTGCTGTTCAATATGCCGGCATTTCTTAAATCTAATAAAATAGTTTCTAAAAATTTCTTGGGTATATTTTCTGATTCCGCTATTTCACTTATAAGAATAGGCCCTTTATCCTGTTGTTTTGCTAAATACAATAAAGCATTCAGCGCATACTTAGCTTTTTTGGATAACATGTGTTTAAAATACCAATTAATCAATCAATTAAATCAAATAAAGCTAAGGTAAATTGGGCAATTAAAAAAATTCAGGAATTACATACTTTATCGGAAAAGCCAGCCTGCTAATCAGGCGTATAACTCATATATTTTTCGATGGTATCTTCCACAGCTTTGAAGGGCATTTTTTCTTTCAGGTACAAATGCTTAGACACTACAGAATCCTGCCAGGTATTGTTACCATTTTCATCGACATCGCAAAATCCTGGTACTACTTCAAAGTAATCCAGATTTCCGCGCACCGCGGTAAGCACCGCGGTTTGGTCCCAGCTCATGCGTGCGCTGGCCTCCTCCAGTTCCAGCGCGAAGGCATACACATCTTTCACTGGATTTCCCTCCTCTTTTTTCTGAATAAGTTCATCGCCTGTCAGAATTTCATTACCGATTTCAAATCCGCTGAAAATAACAGTGGTAGGCCAGTTTTCTGTAACATATTGTGTGGAAACAGAATCCATATAAAAATTAAACTCCCGACCACCGGGAAATTGTCCGCCCATTACTACCAGTTTTTTTACTTTTTCATTTACCAGGTCGGTGCCATTCAATGTGGAATACACATCGGGTTTTGATTGGAGCAAATTGGCCAGATTGGTAAGAAAACCTACTGTAACAATCGTAACAGATTTACTTTTCTGACTGGTCAGAATTTTTCGGTAGAGGGCAACAGCATCTGGTGCCTGGTTATTATTTTTCAAATCGTGCGGATACTTACCGACTATATATTCAGGCCAATGGAATGAAGACCCCATGGAAACACCGCTGGATTTGGGTACACCAATGGGTAAATCTGGTCGGTTATAGAAGGTATTGATCAGGTCTATAACCGGGGCTACCAGCGAATCTTTGTTGGAAGCCATGGTAGCCAGTATATCTGCTTCATTTTTATTGGCCAATGCATGTAACACAGCCAAAGCCCCTACATCATCATAATCTGGGCCCATATCGGTATCAAAAATAATTTTTACTGGAACCGCCTGGGCAGGCCCTACTATTTTTACTTTTTCATTTTTTTTATGGAAACACCCTCCGGCACCTATCAACCCTACTAACAGGAAAATCAACTGCTTTTTAAATCGTATTGAATTATGCATTACCATTAATTAATAAAACGCTTTTTGTTTTTGCTTATGATAAAACAATAATACAGTTGATAAAATCCTTTTAAAAGAAAATTGCGTTTTTTCTACCCGCCTGCTGTATTTATGTGCATAAATTCAAGTCTATACCCTAACGATATTTCATTATTTTGATTGTAAATCAGGGGAAAAGTAGGGTGGGAACTTTTCATCCCATTCCGTAGCTTTCTGATAAGCATCGGCCACTGAAAGTATGGTAGCCTCATCGAATAAATTGCCCAGAAAAGTAATACTGGTAGGGCTGCCCTTTGTATTAAATCCATTGGGAACTACTACACATGGGGTGCCTGTCAGGTTGGTAATAAGTAACTGGTCGCCACCAAACGATGGTGATACGATTGCATCATAATTTTTCATGAGCTGGTACATTTCCTGTATCAGTTCAAACCGAACCCTGTTAGCCTGTACATATTCCACAGCCGGTACCAACCTGGAATTTCTGAAATAATTGGGCCAGCTATCCTGATCCTGTCGCACCAAAAGACTATCGCGGTCCGATCGGGTGAGTTCGTCAAAAGCAGCCGCACTTTCCACACCCAGAATAATCCGGAGGGCATCAATGGGGAAATTGTCGGGCAGTTCAACAGGCTCCAGCTTTGCGCCCATTTTTTCCAATACCTTTAACGAAGCCTGGTCATTACTTTTGTTTTCATATTCTCTGTCGAACAAACTTTTCAGATACCCTATTTTTAAATTTTTAACTGAAAGGTCTGGCCGGTAATTGAAGGGAACATCCATTAAAGTAGGATCTTTTTCATCCTTCCCCCTGATTACTTCAAAAACCAGGGCGCAGTCCTGTGCTGTCCGGCAAATGGGGCCGATTTTATCCATACTCCACGACAAGGTCATGGCCCCTGTTCGGCTCACCCTTCCGTAAGAAGACCTTAAACCGGTTACCCCGCATCGGGTTGAAGGAGATACGATGGAACCCAGCGTTTCCGTTCCGATGGCAAAGGCCACCAACCCGGCTGAAGTGGCCGCTGCGGAACCAGCTGAAGAGCCACTGGACCCTTCCTGTAAATTCCAGGGATTTTTAGTGGTTCCACCAAACCACACATCCCCCATGGCCAAGGCACCCATAGATAGTTTGGCCACTAATATTGCTCCTGCATCGTTGAGTTTTCGCGCTATGGTAGCCGTTTCTTTTAGTACCTGATCGCGGAAAGGCGCTGCTCCCCAGGTAGTTTTGGTACCTTCCACCGCCAGCAGGTCTTTAATGCCATAAGGAATGCCGTGCAGTGGACCCCGGTAATGGCCTGCCGCTATTTCTTCATCCGCTTTTTTTGCCTGATCCAGCGCGCTTTGTTCCAATAAGGTAATGGTACAGGCCAGCGTATCGCTATACTGTTTGAGCCTCGCCAGATACAGCGTAGTAAGTTGCAGGGAAGAAATTTGTTTGGTTTTGATCAGGACAGAAAGTTCAGCTACGGAATAAAAGGTCAGTGCCTCCGGATTTTCAGGCACTTTAACTTGTGGCAGATTCCATTGGATTTCCTGCTGTACGGTATCGGTTGTAAATCCGATTGGAACCGGATTAAATAGCAGTGCCGGAATCACATCAAAGGGTACCGCGTACTGATGAAGCATCTCGTAACTCTCCAGGTTCCGCATCATACCGGCAATCAGCGAATCGCGCTCACTTTCTGTGAAGTGAAGGTCGTAAAATGGGGTAATAGCTTCCACAGCTTTGGAAACGTCTTTAGAAACCGCATTCTGACCGACCACCCAATCAGGAAGTAAGATCAGCAGACACAAATAAAAAACAAATTGGTAGTTGTTTTTCATAGGTTATTTTTAGTACATTTTGTTATTGTTTGCCGAACTTTCAGGAATTAGCTGAATGGCATCCCAATGCTCTACGATTTTTCCATGGCTGTCAAACCTGAAAAAGTCCATGGTTACGTATTCCTCATTGTTCGGCCAGATTTGATGGGTATGCAGGGCTACTAAATCACCTTCAGAAACCGCGCGAACAAATTCAATCGATTTATTCGGATATTCTTTGGCCATTCTCTCAAAATAGGCGATAAAAGACGCTTTTCCATCACCAACTGCCGGATTGTGCTGGATATATTCAGCACCCACATACAACTCAGTAGCTTTTCCGGGATTTCCTTCATACGCCATTTTGTAAAATGCTATGGCATGCTGCTTGTTTTGATTTTCCTTTGTATCCATAATTATTTTTTTTAATCAGCCTTCTTTATTCCAACTTTTCGTTCTTGATTTCCCTTTGGTAGTCATTGCCATTTTCTCACTTCTGGTCATTAACTTGATATAATCCACTTTTCTGAACCTGAGCGCACTCCAGTCGTTATCTATGGCTACTGCCCTTACCCCTTCCAGCCCGATTTTTCCCAACATATCCCAACCATTATCTCTGTTAATTGCAGCTTTGTATTTTTTGGAAGTGCCTTTGGGATAGGCAAACCAGATGATTCCATCATCTTTCAATTTTTTTTCGATAACAGCAGCTATTTTATCAATCTCTGCTTTGGCCGTTACGAAAGCCAGCAGAAATTCCAGTTTTTCACTACGGTGGATGTCTGTCTTAATAAGGGTAACCTTTTTCATCGCTTCCACCTCACTGATAAATTCCTGAGGGAAATTTACAATGTAAATTTCATTTTGACCTTTGTAATTTAGTTTCTTGAAAAGTGGTGTCATTTGTTATTTTTAAAAGTTTCTTGATATTCCAATATATTGTTTTTATCATATCGAATCCAACTGCCTTTTTTTTACGAAAGATACAGAATACTTATCATTTTTCATTTTGAAAGCATGCGGTAATGGTTGCATATAGGGTTCCCACACATTATTTTAATGGAATATCAGCAGTATAAAATTTTGTCCCTTCTGCCGGATTTTGTATATTGATAAAAGCCCACATGTGCTTTGCACAAAATGCTTTTCATTCTCTTTTGTATGCTGCTGTGAGATAGGTATGTGAATCTCATCAGACAGGTTATTCTAAAATAAATATGATGACGCTTCCATTTATTCTTGGTATGATACTCGCAATCTTCCTGTTATCAGGCATACGGGTTATTTTTGAATACAAAAGGGCTATAAAATTCCGGTTTGGCAAGTATGTCACAACCCTGCAACCCGGGCTCAGGTGGATCATTCCCATCATAGAAACCATTCAGACGGTAGATATTCGGGTAATTACCATCAACATTGATTCTCAGGAGGTGATGACCGAAGATAACGTGCCCTGCAGTATCGACGGGGTGGTGTTTTTCAGGGTTGAGAATCCCGAAAAGGCGGTACTGGAAGTAGAGCAATACCGGTTTGCCATTATGCAATTGTCGCAGGCGGCTTTGCGGGATGTATGTGGGAAAGTGGAACTGGATACCATATTATCGAAGCGAGAGGAAATGGGCAAAAACATCAAATCTATTGTGGAAAAAGAAACGATGGCATGGGGTATTGTGATTATTGGCATGAAAATCAAAGACATTCAACTGCCCGATAATATGCGGCGCATGATGGCGAATCAGGCGGAAGCGGAACGCTCCCGACGCGCACGCGTCATTCTTGCCCTGGCAGAGGAACAGGCCGCTGGCAACCTGCTGGCCGCCGGTAAAATCATTGACCAGTCGCCCTCTGCCATTAAGTTACGGCTATACCAAACGCTGGCCAATATCGCTTCTGAAAAGAATTCCACCATTCTGTTCCCCTTCCCCGAAGAGGTATTACCCAGGGAACCAAAGAAAGATTAATCATATGAAAAGGTTTTAGCGCTTGGCTAAACCCGAACAAATCCTTCCTCGTAAAAGAAAATAACTCTTTTCTATTACTATTCAATATGAAAAAAAGCGGATTATCATCCCTCATCAAAGGCGAATTGCTCGCCTATGTGATGCTGGCCCTCATTACCCTGGTGATCTATCTGATTACGCTGCTGTTTTAGTATTTTAAAGCAATAACAATGCTCCCACTCACCCGCTACCGCAGGATAATGCATCCTGTGATGGTAAATGAAAAGTAGGATTCTATCTGGAAATAGTGGGGGCTTGATTCCATTACAATTGTAGAGTCTACACAGACGGACGGTGCCCTGTTGTTCATGGTCGGCACTGGACAGGGATGTCCAGCGCCAGTTGGGCTTGAACTCTATCACTCTACTTATTTCCAGTTCAAGTGAAGATTCCTGTATGAACTCAATTCTGCTATTCTTCTCTCTATCTCAATGTTGAGTTTTATCCTGATCATCAGTCGTTTTATCCAACTTCTCTCGCTCATAAGTATCAGAGAATACCTATCCTTTACGTTCTTTTTTATTTCAGCAACTTTACTAGCGAATTCAGGCGTGCTCTCAAATCTTTCTCTGCCATCAGCTATAATTCTAGTTTTTTCAGCCATTTTCTTATTCATGTTTAGTTGGTTTTTACATGGTTGGTAACGGCCGATGCATGTGTGGGCCGTCTTGTTAGCTGTTTTATTTTCGTTTTACATTTTGACTACTTAGAGCATTTAGCTTTCTAGCTTTTCAGAGCTAGGCTCACATATGCATTTTGTTAAGTGCTTTTTTATTTTCTCCATGATTGCTTCAGCATACATTTCAATGTCATTGACAGATTTTAGCTCATCCTGATAATATGAATAATAAAAATCGTCAGTTCGTCTAATAGGCTTGAAACTTAAAATAATCGGATGTATTAATTCACAGATACCTTCTGCCTCCTTTTCTAAGATTATAGCCTCACAATACTGATTCATCCTTTTCGCAATGTGATGCTTGAATGCAGTTGTATCAAATAAATGACTAACTGATGATAAGTTTGCTATGATATCAAGAATACCCCATTTTTTACCAACCTGTATATCCAGATAAACCGTAATGTGACTCGTTTCGTCGCTTATCTTCAAGAACTCTGGATCATCTGGAGGAATTATATTTAACGAACCAGTCTTATTAAAAAAGTAATCTTCCCCTCCTTTAAAACCTGACTTTATGAGTACATTTTCGTGTTCTAATATTCTGGCAGGTTCCCATTCACGGGATTTAGGCAATTTCTTTTTGTTCTTTATTCTTTTTTCTATGTCTAATATTTTTTCTAAGTCAGAAAGAATGTTGTCAACATTCTCAGCCTTAAAAATTATTTCATACGAGTAGATAATAGACATCTTTTTTTAATTGCACATAACATCCGGATAACCGCCATAAAGTATCCCACCAAATTAATGGAATAATCAACACCACACAAACAAGAATTTATTTATACTGACCTTAGCCTCATATATAAATACTAGAAAAATTTCTGTGGAAGGGACGAATAACAGTTT
>JBGTIS010000036.1:0-1615 GCA_041745535.1 Cyclobacteriaceae bacterium
AATGGCAATTCCTTTACTCCGGGCCAGGTAAGGCCTATTGACCAGAACGGTGATAACAAAATTGATGGGAACAATGATCGTGTAATTATTGGCCATACAAGGCCCCGCTGGATTGTGGGTATGACAAATGGTTTCACCTACAAAGGCTTTGAGTTGTCAATCTTTATTTACGGCCGCCTAAACTACTGGTTCAATACTGGGGGTGAAGCTCAAACAGCCCGGGGAAACCAACGGAAGATTAATTACTGGACAGAAAATAACCAAAACAGTGAATACCAAAAACCATTTTATTCAGTAGGTTCCGGCGATGCCTATTCTCCTTCATTAGGATACCGGGAAGCATCGTTTCTGAAAATCAGGAATATTTCAGCTTCGTATAATTTTTCTGGTAATGTGGTAAAAGCAATGCACATGTCGAGCCTGCGGTTGTATTTCCAGGCTATTAACCCTGGTAGGCTGTATTCTCAAATTAAATTCTTAGATATGGATGTAGAATCAAACATATCTAACCGTGGTTACACTTTTGGTATTAATGCAGGATTTTAATTATTATAACTTGTCAATTATGAAAAATAAAATATTTAAAATAAGTCTGGTTGCCGTTCTTTCCGTAATGGTTACCACTTCATGTAAGAAATCTTTCTTAGATGAAAATCTGGAAACGGTAAGGGATTTAAGTTTTTATAAAACAGATTTAGGTATTCAGCAATTGGTTAATGGCGCCTACCACCAGGTTTTTGCCACCCAGTTTAACGGTGAAATGGCATTCGCAAATATGTGCTATGGTGGCGATGAATTTCGTGTAGGCGGTGATCCATCAAACGGTATGTACAATTCCTATGGTAATACTTTTGGACCTTTCATCACGCCTAACAATGGAAATACGGTAGCTGGCAATGCTCAATGGGATAATTTATATATAGGAATCGGCCATGCCAACCTGATAATTGAAAATGCCACCGCCAGCACTTCCACCGCTGATGCCATTAAAAAAACGGCCTTAGGCGAAGGGTATTTTTTTCGTGCATATAATTATTTGAGACTGGTAAGCCAATATGGTGCGGTGCCCTTAAAAACTAAATCCAGCACTACGGTTGAATTAGAGTTTACCCGTTCTGCACCCAAAGATGTATACGACTTAATAATTAGTGACTATAAAGAAGCATATAACCGTTTAAGCAATACAGGATCTCCTGCTAAAATAACCAAAGATGCAGCAGCACATTTTCTGGCCAAAGCATATCTGAGCAGGGCCAGCGAAATCAATGATTCCTGGAACTCTTCTACCCAAGCCGCCGACTTAGCTGCCATCGGGCCCTTATGTGATGAAGTAATTACCAATCATCCTTTAACGCCCAACTTTGCAGATCTGTGGAGATATACGGCTCCGAATGCTGGCAACGAAAACCTGAAGGAATTAATTTTATCTGCCCAGTTTACTTCTGATTTAACAGCAAGCGGACAAAATACGCAGCATTTATATTATGTTTCCCGCTATGAGGATCTGCAACAAATGCAGCGGGATCTGAGTGGTGACCGCCCATTCAGCAGATTGTCTCCTACCTATTTCATGTATAGAATTTACGACATGGTAAATGACTCCAGGTTCTGGAAA
>JBGTIS010000037.1:0-36662 GCA_041745535.1 Cyclobacteriaceae bacterium
ATCAGCATACCAATATCGGTAGTCATCAACCCTGCCAAATTGGGCGATGGCCTTCACAGCAGGCCCTGCTTTAAAGGAAGCATCTATCTCTCCCCGAAAACCTCTTCCATACACTTCATCCTGTTTGTAAAAACTCAGCTTTCCATTCAGCTCAAAGGCATCCAGGTTGGTATTTATATCAATATCACCGATTCGGGTTTCTTTGTATTTCCATTCTTGCCGAGAAACAGACACGGTCCCAGTGTCCTGAATTTCGGTATCTGCTTCACTTATTTCTCCAGAAATGCTAATCAGCGACTTTGCTGAGAATCCTTTGTCTTCCTCATTCATTAGCCCTAATAGCACTGCCACATCAAGTTGCAGTTCCTGATTAGTATGCTTAAACCTAATATCCTCAATGGATATGGGATAATTAGCGGCCGTTTGCTCTTTACCATTGGCAAAGGACCAAAAACCGTTTCGCACATAAGGTTTCTCAGAAGCAATATGCAAATCAGTGAAACTAATTTCTTTGAGTTGTACTTCAGAATTGCCATGGACACTCAATGTTCCATGCAGAATGGCTTCCGGCAGCAGTTTGCCATTTTTCTTGCTGATGATAATGGTAGAACTGGGAGCCAGATCTATTTCAGCAGCCAGCACAGAAGCTTTTAGGTGCCGCCCTGGTTGCAGCGCAAAGGTATACTCCGTTTCATCTGACTCCTGGGTTACAAAAGCTGAATAATTGACCGGATGATCGCGGCTTAGTAGGGGAATGTTCATTTGACCCTTAAATCCTGCCCCGCTGAGTTTGTTTTTTACCAAAACAATTCCCAGTGAATCCACTGAAAATGGCCAACCATTCAGCGAACCTTCTTCCCGATTAAAAAGCCTGGTCACTCCTATTCTGCCTGATACTCCCTGCTTATCAATAATAAAACTCTCTACATCAATATATCTTCTTTTACCACCATCAGATAATTCTTTGAATAGTCCGATGCGAGCTCGACGGATATAGAAACCTTCCCAGAGCTGCGCGTTATTTCCATACTGCTGCTGGTACTGTTTTGGGAATTTCATGCCTGTTGGATTTTTCAAGTCACTCATATCCAGGGTAACCTCCTGGGCTTTGAAACTTATACCCTGTAGGCTCGGCACCCTAAAGGTTGGAAGTGATACAGATATCATCAGAGCGTTCCAATCTGTGCTGTTTATTACAAACGACGTTTCCAACATCCCCGGAATAGCTTCCCCATTATCATTTTCGGGAATGAGCAACTCCCGGTCAAACCTGATTTTGCCCTGAAGGTTAACCGACTTGAAACCATTACAATCAATAGCCACATAATTTTGCTCACCTTGGGAAGGAAGAATCAATTTGGTTTTTGGACCCAATGATAGTGTCTCCTCTTCTACCAGTGCCAGTTTAACTTCGTTAGAAGCGGATAGCCCACCCTGATGAAAGGCAATGTTACGAGCCGCAAAGGCAATACGCTTTCCGTCAGATTTAAACTGCAAAGAAACATAAGCATTAAAGAAAGCTCCTGAAGGAGTAAATCGAGCAGAATCTATGATTACCAAATATTCAAAACCGCCTATATTTTTCGTGATGCCAATGGGAAGACTGGCCAATTCAGATTCGCTTAGTTGTTGGGTAGTTTTGCCTTCTTCTATCAACTGGTCATGTAATTGGTGAATACGCTCAGAAAAGTTTTCCTCATCAACTTTTGCATATATTGAAATACTAAGTGCTGATAACACCATCAGGCCAATGCTGCACCCTAACACTCTCCCTATTTGATTTTTCCAAGTTTTGTATAATTTGCCTATCAAAGTCATATGCCTGGTATTAAAAGGTATATCCGTATCGAGCTGTAGCGGTCCATTCAAGAAAAGAGTGCTGCTGTTCCACTGGATAATTGTTTAGAAAATTTATGTTTAATGAAACCTGATGACTTTTCGCTGGAGAATAGCTGGTATTAAAGCGGGCAGTCATAACCCGGTTGGTAGCTAGCTTGTTGGTTATTACCTGATTCAATCCGGTAGAAAATGTGCCGCGCATTTTCTTTTCCATTAAACTTTTGTTGATAGAGAGCAAAGGCCCCCAGGTTGTGGTAGAAATCAATCCTAATAAGTTATAATGAAGGTTGCCTCCAATGCTGATCGCCAGGTTCAACGGCACATAATTAATTCTGTAAGAAGCATTGTTGCTGTAGTAAAATGATGCCTGCCGGGCGCTAAGGCTATCCTGGGTAGTTTCAGTTACTTGCTGGTAGGTTGAGCTTAGCACAATATTTCCCTTTCTTTCTTTGGTACCAAAGGCGTAGGACATCAGCAGGGAAGCATTCTGATTAACCTGATAGAAATTCAGTGAATCGAATTCAGTGGAAAAAAACGGGTCTGCTTGCGGCCGTATATTGGTAAAACTGGTAAAGTTAGAATAGGTGGTAGTAAATTGCCATCGGTCGGTTGGCAGCAAATTCGCGGTATAGTTGCTTACCCACCTGCGGGTTTGACTGATATCGGTTTGATCGAGGTTATTGTGCTGTATGCCGCCCTGAGCGTTTAGCTGAAGCCGATTTTGCCAGAATTGCCACCCTGCACCCAAGGTAATGTTTTCAAGATCATTGCTAAAAAAATAAGCGCCAAGGGTCTGATAGTCAGGATCTACCCGTTCATACCTTCCCTGTATAAATCCTTTATTGAGGGCCAATGTCAGACCGCCTTTAAATGCCTGATGTGCTGTAGTAGATTCCCGCATGGGCATCAGCTTTGCCCCAATACGTTTAATGCCTGAGGGTTGGGAAACACGGGCGGCGGTCTGGTCACGGGTAAACAAACTGGTAGCCCATTCGGCATCCATAGTCAGGCGCTTTCCCAGTTGTTTTTTGGCAATCAAACTTAGCGCGGTATTCTGAGCGGGAAATACCGACAGGCTGTCTGGAACCTGGGGCAAAGAATTTTTGTCATCAGCAGCATAAAATACGATGGCATCTATTGAACCTTTCGCTGCACCATACCCTGTTTTTAAAGCCATACCCTGTCGCTGATATACCGGAGGCTTTGCCGCACCAGCTTGCGTGTCTGCCGCTACAGCCTTCTGAAAACGACCATACATGGCATTGATACGGTATTTGCCTGGTGTTAATTCTAAACCGCCACCCAAAAATACATGTCCGTTCAGGGTATAAGCCGAATAGGTCAAACTATGATAACCCACATAGGCCTTGGCCCACTTATAGGTAGGGCTGATGCCATAACGATTGAAAGGCTGTTGAAAATTTCCCTGATGGTTGGTATAGCTAAATGAAAGCGGCACGCTCCATCCATAAAGGTCTATATTCAGGTTGCCCGTGCCAATCCAGGTAAAAGGAGCACGACGAGAATTAATCCCTTTTACCGTATATCCCATAGCATTTAACTGCACCCCACCTGAAATAGATACGGGTTTTTCCTTATCAATATTTTCTAAGTTTTGTGCCCGTACCCAATATGTTGGTATTACTAGAAATAACAAAAAACCCAACAAGGGCAAGTTTAATTTACTGGCCATCTATCGCTTATCCACCACTATATTATACAATTGAAAATAATAATAGGGCCCAAGTTAGGTAATACACCCTCTGTAAATTGGTGATATTGTACTTATGGCATTTGGGTGTAAGGTTTCAGAAAGATTTGAAATTTTTAGCTGAGAAATTGTTAATCCGTTATTACTATAATTAGACAATAAGTGTATATAGCCTTAAAAAACCAAAATATAAACCTTAGCTTCTCTATAGCTTTTTAGGTTTTAGAGCAATAAGAATATTCACATTTTGTACAAAAAATTATTATTATAATTAAATTTATAACTTGTATTTTGTCAGTGTTTGTGTCAATTCTTTGAATGAGTTGCCGAATAGCCAGCATAAAAAAAAGCTTTTAATCGGAAAATATTTTTTTCAGTAGTTTAATTGGCAACCACAAAATTTTTGTGTCGTTTGAATTAAAAATGTTTGCTATTGGCATGGGGTAATTCTTGTAGATTCGCGGCTGTTTAGCTTATAGCAGGAAAAGGTTGATGAGATGGCCATTGCTTTGTTTAATAACTACCAGATTTTGTGAATAATCCTACCACAACCCAGCGAAAACCTGAGTTAACCAGCCTCACCCTCTGGATTATGACTATTGGTTCGGGTATGGTAGTAGCCAATAATTATTATAATCAGCCTCTTTTGGGCAAAATAGCCGATACCTTTCAGGTTACCGAAGCAAAAGCGGGCAGCATTTCCGTACAATTATTGGCGGTCTGCTCAGTTCACTCTTATTGACCCTGGTCCTGGTTCCTTCGGCTTATATGACCATTGAAGGAGCTATTGGTAAAATAAGAAAACGCTTCAGAAAACAACGTACAGTAAAACCAAAAGCTGCTTAAGCAGACAAATTTTCAGAAGTATGAAAAATGAGCAACAGGTGCCTGCGTACGGCAGGCCCTGCTTGTTTTAAAGTGTAACACCCGCAGCCATTGCCGACTGTATCATTTTGAAACAATTATTTAACTGATTATATATGGCAGATTATATCCATCTGCATCAGGCAAAGAAAAAATGAATAGCAAAGAAACAGACCACCAAAAGCGAACCCCGATCATCAGCCAGTCTTTTCAGCTTTTTCGCCGGTATGGGATCAGAAATATTACGATGGATGATATTTCTCAAAAAATGGGCATATCCAATAAAACCATCTATAAATATTTTCATAACAAGGAAGACCTGCTGATTAGCTGCGTAGAAAAAGGAGGTGACAAATTCGAAATGTACATCGAATTATCAGTAGCCATAAGAACCCCGTTATCAAAATCACGGAGATATTCCAGGTTATACTGAAAGAGCTGCCGGGGTATTCATTGCCTTATCTGTATGAGCTAAGTAAACATCCTGATACCCAACAAAAAATTCAGGAATACCAGCATCTTTTTATTTTCACTCATATTAAAACCTTGTATCAGGAAGCAAAAGCCAAAAAATTCATCAGAGAAGATGTGGATATTGATCTGGTATGCACCCTTCAGTTTTACCTACTGGAAGCGTTTACTTTTGGCAGGCGGTCCGGAGAGTTAAGAAAAGACTTTGAAAATATGTACAAGCACCTTATTCTTTTTAACATCAAAGGGTTTTTATCTGAAACACACATCCATCTGCTTGATGAAAAAATTGCCTGAACGATAAAACTGGCATTTTCACCGTCGCCAGTCGCGGGTCTAAAAATAAGTGAATATTGGTTTTTTATCTATACTTCCTGAAAATTCCATAAAAAAAATTAAATTGCATAGCACCCTAATCTGTTTGCTATGTTAACAATTAAATCTCCCCGCAGTAAAGCTTTTTTTATCATTATTTTCTATCTGGTGGCCGCCAGTGGCTGTGCCCAGGAAATTTCCAATAAAGAAGATCAGATTAATGCGGCTGTGCTGGCCGCGCCTGAAGAAATGCGTGCCGGCGCTACCGTACTGGGGTTTGACGCCAGCAACCAAGTTGTTACCCTGCGCGAAGGTACCAACGAGCTGATCTGCCTGGCCGACGATCCTACCGCTCCCGGATTCAATGTAGCCTGTTATCATCAGGATCTGGAGCCCTTTATGGCCCGGGGCAGGGCCCTGAAAGCAGAAGGAAAATCAGGCACTGAAATTTTCGACCTTCGTGAAAAAGAAGTAAAAGCCGCTACCCTGAAAATGCCCGAACAACCTACTACCCTGCACATTCTGGCAGGTTCTGATGCTAAATACGATCCGGCTACCGGAAAAGCCCACGGGGCTGCTTACCGTTCAGTGGTATATATTCCTTATGCCACAGCAGCTTCTACCGGATTACCCACCAAACCGGTAGTACCGGGTGCTCCCTGGATTATGGACCCGGGTACTCACCGTGCCCATATTATGATTACACCACCGGTTACGGAACAAAAACCACAGTAATCACAGCTGTATGCTGAGACCAATATTTTAATAATTTATAAGAAAAAGCGTAGTATGAATTTTTCTGGTTACCACACTCATTTCTCCTGCTTTACTGTGGTATGGCTGGCTGTGGCTATTGTGCTTTTTCAGCACCGGGTACAGGCACAAACCAATCCGGAAGAGCTTTTATTGAAGAATTACCGGCCTGCATCCATTTATAAAGTTCCGGAAACCACGGTTGAAAAGGCCCGGTATCCGGTAATTGACATGCATGCGCATCCTTACCCCAAAACACAAGAAGAAGTAGCTGAATGGGTAAAAACCATGGATGAGGTCGGCATCGACATTAGCGTGGTAATGACGTACAGCACGGGAAAAACCTTCGATTCGCTGTATCAGGTGTATGCACAATATCCTGATCGGTTTATCCTGTTCTGCGGATTTGACTATACCGGCTACGACCAGCCTGGCTTTGGCCCGGCGGCTGTGCGCGAACTGGAACGTTGTGTGCAGGTGGGCGCCCGGGGCGTAGGCGAACTGGGCGATAAAGGCAAAGGCCTGTTTTATTCCAAACCTGTACCGGCTTATGGCATGCACATCGACGACCCGCGCATGGCCCCGCTTATTGATAAATGTGGAGAGCTGGGCATTCCCATCAGCATTCATGTGGCAGAACCCATGTGGATGTATGCCCAAATGGATTCTACCAATGATGGCCTGATGAATGCCTACAAGTGGCGACTGGATAATCAGCCTGGTATTGTAGATCATGCCGGGATGATCCGTATTTTGGAAAACGCCGTAAAAAAACATCCGGATACCAAATTCGTTGCCTGCCATTATGCCAATTGCGCTTACGACCTGAGCATACTGGGTAAGTTGCTGGATCAGTACCCAAACCTGTACGCCGATATCGCGGCCCGTTATGGAGAAACCGCCCCCATTCCACGGTATGTAAACAAGTTTTTTACTACATATCAAGACAGGCTGGTGTATGGCACCGACATGGGAACCAGTGAAGCCATGTACCGGATTACCTTCAGAATACTGGAAACCGAAGACGAGCACTTTTATAACCACGAACATTTTAGCTACCATTGGCCGCTGTATGGCTACGGACTGCCCAAGCCGGTGCTGGAAAAAGTGTATCGGCAAAATGCATTAAGCATTCTGGGAAGAAAAAAATAGTTTTTAGAGAAGTGAAATTTCCTCTCATCCGGTAATTGTTTAACTTGAGGTTTTATTCTTAAAAAGCTGTATTATGGAAAAAAAATCCTCCCTATTTTTTGTTTTCTGTTTTTCTGTTATCGTTTTTTTTAGTGCCTGCCAACAACAAGAAACAACACCTCCTAACATTCTTTTTTGTATTGCCGACGATTCTTCTTTTCCCTTCATGGGCGCTTATGGCACTTCCTGGGTGAAAACTCCGGGCTTTGACCGGGTAGCCAGCGAAGGGCTTTTATTCAACAACGCCTATACCCCTAATGCCAAGTGCGCGCCTTCCCGGGCCTGTATTCTCACTGGCCGTAATTCATGGCAATTGGAACAAGCGGCAAATCATTCACCATACTTTCCGGCCAAGTTTAAAACCTATGCCGAAGCCTTAACGGAACAGGGTTACTTTGTAGGCTTTACAGCCAAAGGATGGGCACCTGGCGATCCCGGAGAAATCGATGGTAAAAAGCGTCAGCTCACTGGCATGCCTTTTAACCAGTTTACCACCACCCCGCCAGCCAATGAAATCTCTGATAACGATTATGCGACCAACTTTCAGCACTTTCTGGATAGCCTGCCGGATGACAAACCTTTCTGTTTTTGGTATGGCGCTACTGAGCCACACCGGGGTTACGAATATGGCGCAGGCATCAGAAAAGGGGGTAAAAAATTATCGGATATTGATCAGATTCCCGCCTTCTGGCCCGACAACGATTCGGTACGCACCGACATGCTCGACTATGCCTATGAGCTCGAGTATTTTGATCAGCACCTGGTAAAAATGCTGGATATGCTGGAAAAGGCAGGTAAACTGGAGAATACTCTGGTAGTGGTTACTGCTGATAACGGCATGCCTTTTCCCCGCATAAAGGGTCAGGCCTATGAGTTTTCCAATCATTTGCCGCTGGCCATTATGTGGAAAGAAAAGATCAAAAATCCGGGCCGGATAATAGATGACTTCATCAGTTTTACTGACTTCGCCCCCACTTTTCTGGAAGTAGCCGGCCTGAATACCGACACAGTAGGCATGCAGCCTGTACAGGGTAAAAGCCTGACCAGTATTTTCTTTTCAGAAAAAAAAGGCATAGTGGAACCAGAAAGAGACCATGTGCTGATTGGCAAAGAACGGCACGATGTAGGGCGGCCGCACGATTGGGGTTATCCGATTCGCGGTATTGTTAAAAATGATTTTTTGTACCTACATAATTTTGAACCCGGCCGCTGGCCTGTGGGTAATCCGGAAACCGGTTACCTGAATGTGGATGGCAGCCCCACGAAAACAGTGCTTATTCAGTCGCGCCACCAGGACGATACCAAAAAATACTGGCAATGGTCGTTTGGCAAAAGGGGAGAAGAAGAATTGTACAGCCTGGAAAATGATGCTGCCTGCGTGCGGAATCTGGCCATCGATCCGGAATACAATGAGATTATGGCTTCGCTGAAAAACCAGTTATTTGAAGAACTAAAAACCCAGGGTGACCCACGCATGTTCGGAAAAGGGTATGTGTTTGATGAATATGAATACAGTGGAGCCGTTAAAGGTTTTTATGAAAGATACATGAGCGGCGAAAAGGTAGAAGCCAACTGGGTAAACAAATCTGACTTTGAGGAAAAACCTGCTCAGTAAAAAGGAGCAGGATTGCCCGGAAGTAAATATTTAACCGCAAACTGGTATGCTTTGATGTGCGTAAAAGTATTTTCAGCATGAATTTGTATTGGACGCATTCATTTCACCGTCAGCCATTCCTGTTAATACTTCCGCGGGAGCTTTCAAATACGTTTTCATTTTACTGGCTTTATTGATGTCTATTTTCATGTCCAATGGACCAACGCCAATGGTAAATAAATCTTCGCGGCCGGCCTGAACAAACTGAGCTTTGAGCTCCGCATTGTCTCTGATATCTGACAGTATGAAAGTGCTGAGCCTGTCTATTTCCAGATATTTTTTATCGATGGCCTGTATACCCCAGGTTTCACGTAACCGTTCTCCTTCCGGCGTGCCGTCCATGGTGATAAATAAAAAAGTTTTGATAACAAGCTTGTCCTTTATCAGGTCGAAAGCCAGATAACCAACTTTGAAGTTTTTCAGCCGATATTCGATAAGGATTTGTCCATTCACTTTTTGTGTTTTCAAATTATCAAATGCGGCAAACAGGTAAAAGTGCAACAGTGGTGTGCTGATACAATCTATTCTTTCTTTTAGCCTGTTCAGTGCATGCGACTGAATGTAAACCTTAAGGAATAATTTATATTTTTATACATTTATTATGCGGCAATTCGGTTGTATTTACAAACACCATATGCTGTTCTTTTCAGCATGTTTTCACCTCCGAATTGATAAAAAATCTGTTATATTGTAACCAAAACTCTGATTTAATTACTTAAAGTTGCTACCAGGCTGATGCTAAACCGCCTTTTTTACAGCTTAATTTGTCTATTGTTATTTTTGGTTCCAGTCCAGAACCAGGCCCAGTCCACCGAATCAGCCGGTAATACAACCGGCATCCGCTGGCAGCATTACTCATCAGCCAAAGGGGATTTGCCCGTTCCGAATGCCGGAAAACAGCAAACTGCTGCCATTGTAACCGATATTGACAAAGACGGGATCAACGATTTCGTGATTACCGAACGTACCCTGGCCCCATCAGTGGTTTGGTACAGGAAAAATAAGAATGGCTGGAGCCGCTACCTGTTGGAAGCCAATGCCCTGCACATCGAGGCTGGTGCCACCCATTACGATGTGGATGGTGATGGCGATGAAGACATCATTTGTGGGGGCGATTTTATGAGCAATGAAGTGTGGTGGTGGGAAAATCCTTATCCTACCTTCCAAACAGAAAAACCCTGGGTTCGGCATGCAATCAAAAAATCGGGTAGCAACAAACACCACGACCAATTAGTGGGAGATTTTGACGGTGATGGCACCGCAGAACTGGTCTGCTGGAACCAGTCGGCACAGAACCTGTTCCTGGCCAAAATTCCTGAAAACCCGAAACAGGCCGAAGCATGGGATTTACAGATCATTTACTATTACAATACCGACAGCCAGATGGAACAACTGGGGCAGGACAGATACCCTGCCTGGAAAGGCGTGAATGAACACGAGGGTTTGGCCAAAGCCGACATCGATAGCGATGGCATTGAAGATATTGTCGGTGGAGGCCGCTGGTTTAAATATGATGGAAAGGGCGGTTATCTGGAGAATATCATCGATGCCAGCTATACTTTTACCCGCTCAGCCGCAGGGCAATTCATAGCAGGAGGCCGGCCTGAAATTATTCTGATAGTCGGCGATGGCAAAGCCCCCATGCGGCTGTATGAATGGCAAAAAGGTACCTGGAAAGGAAAAACCATAGCAGATGAACTCAATAATGGGCATACCCTGGAAATAATAGATTTCAATCACGATGGGCATATGGATATCTTTAGTGCCGAAATGGGGTTTGAGCAGGGAAATCCGGAGGCAAAAATCCGAATCCTGCTGGGCGATGGGAATGGAAATTTTACCGAAACTGTAGTAGCGAAAGGTTTTGGCGTACACGAAGGAAAAATAGCCGACCTGGATGGTGATGGCGATTATGATATTCTGGGGAAACCCTATGCCTGGCAAACACCCAGACTGGATATCTGGATCAACGAAGGCCCTTTGAAATAACTACTTAAATAACAGCTTGCATGTACTACCGATTCTCTAAAATACCTTTATTAGCTGCCCTTAGCCTACTGCTTGTGCTGCTGGAAAGTTGCCATACCGTAGCTCAGGAAAATACTTTGGTGACTGATACTGATTATGACCAATGGCAATCTTACCGCGGCAATCCCGCAAGCACGCAGTATTCTTCGCTCGATCAGATCAATACCACCAATGTAAAGCAATTGCAGGTAGCCTGGGAATACCATACCGGCGATCCGCTGGAACGCTCGGCCATTCAGTGCAATCCTATTATGGTGAATGAGCGTTTGTACATCACTTCCCCACAGTTAAAACTGATCGCGCTGGATGCGGCTACCGGACAGGAACAATGGAAGTTTGACCCGTTTGAAGGTGAAAATGCCAGAGGGGTAAACCGGGGCATGACCTATTGGGAACAAGGTGATGACCAGCGCATTGTCTATTCTGCCGGATATTACCTGTACGTGCTGAATGCCCAAACCGGAAAACTTATTACCGATTTTGGCGATGCCGGAAAAATAGACCTGCGGCAAAACCTGGGCCGTGATCCGGAAACACTGGACTTGTGGATAAACTCACCGGCGGTGGTGTACAAAAACCTGGTTATTGTAGGTTCGGCCATGGGAGAAGGATATGATGCCTCGCCCGGCCACATTCGTGCCTACAACATCAAAACAGGAGCAATGGTCTGGATTTTTCATACCATTCCCTATCCGGATGAATTTGGCTACGATACCTGGGATGCAGACGACTGGCAAACCGTAGGTGGCACCAACAGCTGGGGTGGCCTGAGCCTGGACGAAAAGCGGGGTTGGGTGTTTGCCGCAACCGGTTCGCCTGCTTTCGACTTTTATGGGGGTAACCGCAAAGGACAGAATTTATTTGGCAATTGCGTACTGGCGCTGAATGCTGAAACCGGAGAAAGAATCTGGCATTATCAGATTATTCACCACGATTTGTGGGATTATGACCTGCCCTGCGCACCCAATCTGGTTACCATTAATGTGGATGGTAAACCGGTAGATGCTGCCGTGCAGGTTACCAAAACCGGCCATGTGTTCGTACTCAATCGGGAAACCGGCGAAGCTTTGTTTCCGGTAGAAGAACGTCCGGTCCCGGCCAGCGACCTGGATGGCGAAATGGCCTGGCCTACCCAGCCTTTTCCCACCAAACCACCTGCTTTCGTCAGGCAGGGCGTAACCCTTGATGACCTTTCTGATATATCTGAAGAAGCCCATCAGCATGCCTTAAAAATTTTAGAAGTTTCCCGCAGCGAAGGCATTTTTACTCCCCCCAGTGCGCGGGGTTCCATCGCCCTGCCGGGTACCCGGGGTGGTGCCGAATGGGGCGGTGCTTCCTTTGATCCGGAAACGGGTATTTTATATGTGAATGCCAATGAAATGGGCAATGTGGTGAACATGAAAAAGGTAGCCATAGAAAATAATTCTTCGGTGGAACTGGCGTCTAATCAGCCCGGCGGTAAAGCACTGTTTCAACTGCATTGCGGTACCTGCCATGGCCTGGACCTGCAGGGGCAACCGCCCGCTATCCCTGCTTTGAAAAACCTTCCGGATCGGTTTACCCAGCAGGTAGCCGACAGTATTATAAAAAATGGGAAAGGACAAATGCCTGCATTCGCGCATTTGGCGGAAACAGAAAGGGTCAGAATTGTCAATTATCTGTTTGGCAAAGAAGAAGAAACACAGACGCAAGGCGGAGCAGAAGACATTCAAAATTATCAGTATGTACATGCAGGCTGGAACCAGTTTTTAGACGAGCAGGGTTATCCGGCCATTAAGCCGCCCTGGGGTACCATGAATGCCATCAATCTAAATTCCGGTGACATCGAGTGGCAGGTTCCGCTGGGCGAATTCGCGGCACTTACCCAAAAAGGTATTCCCGCTACCGGCACCCAAAATCTGGGCGGCAGCGTGGTTACTGCTGGCGGACTGGTATTTATTGGCGCTACGATGGACGAAAAAATCAGGGCCTTCGACAAAAAGACCGGGGAAATTCTGTGGGAGGCCCAACTTCCCGCCGGCGGCTATGCGACACCTGCTATCTATCAAGTTGATAACAAACAATACCTGGTAATCGCTGCTGGCGGTGGCGGCAAATGCGGTACACCTTCCGGAGATGCTTATGTGGCTTTTTCACTGCCATAGGTTAAAGAACAGGAAGCATGGTAAATTTTACAGCGCTTGTTATTTTCTTGCCTAATTCGTATTTTAATATGTAAATTCATGGTGCTGTATGCTGAACTTTTATGATTATATCGCCAACGAAAAATTCTTAAAGCAATTTAAAGTAAATGATCTCCTCTTTACCATCTACGATTGTCTGGTAGAGGAAACCCGTTTTGGCATGTGGACCCATCACAATTATTTCGCTTATGTGATCAGCGGCAAAAAAATATGGAAAACTTCTGAAAGGGAATATCTGGTAGGGCAGGGCGATGCTATTTTCGTAAAAAAAAGCGGACATATCGCGCACCAGATTTTTGAGGATAAATTCTGCGTACTCCTTGTTTTTGTACCCGACGATTTCATCAGGCAGGTCAGTCATAATTCTCAGCTCAAAGCTGAAAACACAGGCCCTGATGGAAATATAGATTCGGTAATCCCATTACAGATGGATGAAGTATTAGCGGGTTGTTTTCAGTCGATGCTTACCTATTTTACACAATCGGGTCCACCGCCCAAAAGCCTTTTGGAAATCAAATTCAAAGAGTTGCTCATCAACATCCTTTCCGGTACGCATAACCCGCCGCTGAACGGTTATTTCAGAAAGCTTTGCAGCCATACCAAAATTTCTATCAGAGAAATTATGCAGGCGAATTTTATGTATAATATGAGCCTGGAAGAATTTGCCCGCCTATGCGGAAGAAGTTTATCTACTTTTAAGCGCGATTTCATTAAAACGTATGGCACCTCACCAGGAAAATGGTTAACCGAAAACCGGCTGAAATACAGTAAATATTTACTGGAAAATACCGAAGAGGATATCGGTGGAATAGCTTTTGAAAGCGGGTTTGAAAATAAGTCGCATTTCATCCGGATATTTAAAGAAAAATATGGGATCCCTCCCCTGCATTACAGAAAAACAACTGCTTACCGATTTCCAGCAAAACTTTGAACTCCTGAGTATATTTTCTAACCTTCACAGTAAACGACCTTAGGGCATTCCTGCCTACTTTTGAAAAGGATTGAAAACTAAATGTACCTGTATATGGAAACACTAAGCAATGAAAAACTAAAAATAACCCACTGGCTGGAACTCACAGCCCAACTCGGAAAAATATTTGCCCAAAGGGCCTCCCAATATGACCATACCGATAGTTTTGTAAAGGAAAACTATGACACACTGAAGGAACACCACTTTTTTTCTGCCACAATTCCCGAAGAATTAGGAGGTTATGGGGTATCACATACTGATATGTGCGATATGCTGAGAACCCTGGCACAGCATTGCGGTTCAACCGCTCTGGCCCTTTCCATGCACCAGCATTTGCTGGCAGCCAACATCTGGAAATACAGGCATGGCAAAGGGGGAGAGGAAACCCTGAGAAAAGTAGCAACCAACAACCTGATATTAATCAGCACCGGTGCTGGCGACTGGCTGGAATCTAACGGGACCATGGAAAAAACAGAAGGTGGTTACCGGGTTACCGCTCAGAAATATTTCGCC
This sequence comes from Cyclobacteriaceae bacterium, assembly GCA_041745535.1. Classification (GTDB taxonomy): domain Bacteria; phylum Bacteroidota; class Bacteroidia; order Cytophagales; family Cyclobacteriaceae; genus JBGTIS01. The sequence continues at coordinate 14,493 of JBGTIS010000037.1, forward strand.
AGTCAGGCACCTGCCGGCCACGTACTGGTTACCAGCGCTCCGTATCATGATCCGGAAAAAGGCTGGCAGGTACTGCACTTTCCGGTACCTATGCAGGCTGAAGGCGTTTCGGTAATGGACAACTGGTATACCCTGGGCATGCGTGGTACGGGCTCGCACACCGTAAAGCTTGAAAACGTATTTGTTCCTGAATCGGCTGTTGTTTTACAACGCCCACAGGGAGAATACCATCCGTTCTGGAATGTGGTACTTACGGTGGCCATGCCGCTCATTATGTCGGTATATGTAGGCATTGCCGAACGCGCGGCGCAGATTGCTATCGGGAAAGTGAAAAGCCACAGGAAACCGGCATCACCTTTTCTGATTGGAGAACTGAATAATGAACTGACCCTGGCCCGGGTACTTTTGAAAGATATGATCAGCATCACCAATAACTACGATTTCCAGCCTGACAACAAAAATGGAGAAGCCATATTAACCCGAAAAACCCTGGTAGCCAATGCCTGTGTGAAAACGGTGGCCAAAGCTATGGAAGTGGTTGGCGGACAAAGTTTCTTCAGAAGCCTGGAACTGGAACGCCTGTTCAGAGACGTGCAGGCTGGTGTTTTTCATCCGCTTGCGGAAAAAGACCAGCAGCAGCTTTGTGGAAAATGGATACTGGATGAAAATTCCAGTAGTAATTAAAATTTTCAACATACTAAACCCGACTTTCCGGCCAGACAGAAAAAATCATTGGTTTCATAGGCCAGATATTCTCTTAAATTTTGCTGAAATACCTGAATAATTTTACATTTAACCCGGCAAAAAAATATTTGCCTGCTCTGTAAAATTAAAAAAGCAAAATTCAAGCATGAAAAAAAGAGGGTCTGTCAGTTTGTTCCTTATGATATTACCAGCCTGCATCGGCCTGTTTACTGTCGCATGTTCCGGCGAAAAATCTGTCGTAAAACCTAATTTTCTCTTTATTCTGGTAGATGACCTGGGCTGGAAAGACCTGGGTTGTTTTGGCAGTACTTTTTATGAAACTCCCAATCTGGACCAACTGGCTGCCCAGGGCATCCGGTTTACCAATGCCTATGCCGCCTGCCCGGTTTGTTCGCCCACCCGGGCCAGCATCATGACGGGCAAATATCCGGCACGTATGCGAACTACCGATTGGTTTGGCGCGCCTCAGCCTGATAATGTCCAAAATCACTGGACCAAAAACAAACCCCTGCTGCCTGCTCCTTATCAGGAAGATCTGCCGCTGGAGGAAAAAACCATAGCCGAAGCATTGAAAGAAAATGGATACAGCACTTTCTTCGCTGGTAAATGGCACCTGGGTCACGATTCTGTGTACTGGCCTGAAAATCAGGGCTTCGATATCAATAAGGGTGGATTCCGTGCCGGTTCTCCGCAGCGTCAGGGTGAAGCCAATGGCTATTTCTCTCCCTACGGCAATCCGCGGCTCGAAGACGGGCCTGTCGGAGAATTCCTGCCCGACCGGCTGGCTACTGAAACCGTCAATTTCATCGAACAAAACAAGGAAAAGCCCTTTTTTGCTTATCTGTCTTTTTATTCCGTTCATACTCCGCTGCAAACACGTGAAGATCTGGAACAGAAGTATGTGTTAAAGAAAGAGAAATCGCATCTGGAAGATGAGTGGGGCACAGAAGGCGACAATAAAGTACGGCAGGCGCAATGCCTACCCGTGTATGCCGGTATGGTAGAAGCCATGGACCTGGCAGTAGGAAAAGTGCTGGAAAAACTGAGAGAAAGTGGATTAGACGAAAATACGGTAGTTATTTTTATGTCTGACAACGGCGGCCTTTCCACCGCGGAAGGTCATCCCACTTCAAATTTACCCTTACGGGCTGGCAAAGGCTGGTTGTATGAAGGCGGCATTCGCGAACCCATGATTGTGAAATGGCCCGGTCAGACCAAAGCTGGCACCACCTGCGAAAATCCCGTAACCAGTACCGATTTTTATCCTACTATCCTGGAAATGGCAGGCTTGCCCCCGTTGCCTGAACAACACCAGGACGGTAAAAGCATGGTATCGCTGCTAAAGGGTGAACAGGGAGAACAAAGAGACTTTTTCTGGCATTATCCGCATTATGGCAATCAGGGAGGTTCGCCGGGTTCGGCCATCCGCGAAGGCGACTGGAAACTGATTGAGTGGTTTGAAACCGGCCGGAATCCGGAATTATACAACCTGAAGAATGACATGGGCGAGACCAACAATGTATGGCAGGATCATCCCGATCTGGCCGACAGCCTGCAACAGAAACTCGATGTATGGCGCAAAGCGGTGAACGCCAGGTTTCCGGCACCTAATCCGGCTTACAAACCGATCTGATAAGTATGCGGGAAAACAAATTTTTCGGATCCCGATTCATTTCCATGATACGTTGCATATAAATAAAGCACTATGGCACAGCAGACTGACTATATACGGCAACAACTGGTAAAACACATTAAAGGCGGCACTGCTTTTATGCCCATAGAGGAGATGCTCAAAGACATTCCTTTTCAAAAACTGGGCGTAGTGCCCGAGCATCTGCCTTATTCATTCTGGCAGCAATTTTATCACCTGCGGTTTGCCCAGTACGATATCCTCGACTTTTCCCGAAATCCGGATTACGAATCAGCGCAGTGGCCCAAAGACTACTGGCCGGAAAATGAAGCGCCGGAAAATGAAGCGGAATGGAAAGCCTTGGTAAACCGGTTTTTCAGCGAACGGCAGGAATTTATTGATTTGCTGCTGGATCCGGCCAACGACCTGTATGTACCCTTTCCGCATGGCAACGGGCAAACCCTGTACCGCGAAGCCATACTGATTATTGAGCACAACGCCTACCACACCGGCCAACTGTTGATTATCCTAAGGCTTTTAGGGTTGCATTGATTGTTTTCAGTAAGATATCACCATTAAAAATTTGCGTTATAGTTTAGGATTTTAATGGGCAGCTTTTTATTCGAATTTCCTTATCTCATATATTGCTCAATTTCTTCTTTTAATGGGCTTAGGTGCTTCTTTAAAATGGTCCAGATTATTCTGTCATCAATATTATCATAGGAATGAATAAGTCTGTTTCTAAGGTTGATAATTTGTTTGGCATTAGCCAGCGTACTGGTTGAAGACGCTTTTGAAAATTTGTTGACCGCTTCTCCAATTATGCCAAGATGTCTCTCGACAGCTCCTTTTACCAAAAGGTTTCCTTTGTATTGCTCAAACGAAGCTATTTTCTCTGTAAACGAGTTGATGAGATGAATAGAATGCAATATGTCAGACAAATACTTTTTCTCCTTGTCCGTCATAAATTAGTTTCTTTGTGGAGGTTATACTTTTTTTAAGGTATGGATTGGTTATTGATTCTTCAGTTAATAAATCTACTCTTTTTCCAAATAATGATTCCAGTTGGTCCCAAAATGACAACAATGCTTCTCCATACTCAATAGGATCAGTAATGCTTAATTTAACAATCACATCAATATCGCTATTAACCGGGTCAAAGTGATCGGTGATCGATGATCCGAAAGCATAGACTTTATCTACCTTGTGTGCTCTGCACAGGCTAATAAACTCACCGTATTTTTCATGAATCATTCTAGATATGTACATAAATCAAATATAATCAGATTTATGCTTTACTGAAACTGAATATCATGAATGAAGGCTGACTTAAGTTTTTCAGAAGTTATAACAGAAAGAATATCGGCACACTCATCCCGAAAAAGCTATATAGTTATCAAATTTCTCCTATTCAGAGTCCAACTCTATGAGCAAATCAATGTCGCTTTCAGGGGTTTGTTTTTCCCAAATACAGGAACCATGCAAACCCACATTTTTTACGCCAAAGCGCTGAATATCTTTTTTGTGATTTTTTATGGTATTCAATATATCTTCCTTCACTTTCATATTACTTCCCATCTTCTTTAGAATCCTCTTTCTTACAATTTCCTTTTTCTAAACCCCTTACAGGTATATCATTAAATTTAAAATCAATGTATGTAAAGTTTTTTGTTTTTAAGGCCTGAAAAAATTTATTAAACTCATCAATATAAGCTGATTCAACCTCTGTATTATTAATGAATTTTTTAAACCTTTTCCAATCATTTACCTCAGTATTTTTATAAAATAATGTTCGTACATTACGATCAATGGTATATAAAGTATTTGTCCTCTTCCCCTAAGCCGCAACCGGTTTATAGTAGAGAGCGACCGGCGCCCGGTTGAATTCCGCTCCATTTCATCTGGCGTTTGATATTTTATAGAACTATGGGGCCGGATAAAATTGTACATATGCCACCACTCCTGAATATGTTCATTAAGGTGGTCTAAGTTTTCAAACCATACCAGATTTAAACATTCTGTCCGCGAGGTGCCATTTAACCGCTCAATTAATCCATTCTGAGTAGGTTTTCCCGTCGGACGGCCGATGCCGCTGTATAAACTTTAACTCAACCTCATGGTCAAAAGCCCACAGTTTTAGCTTGTCAGATATAAATCCGACGTGGAGCGTTCTGGACCATTGTCACAACGGATGTAAGCCGGACAGCCTCGCCATTCCACCAACTTAACCAAAATATCGGTCAAGTCCTCGGCCACCGTGGCGCGGCCGGAATATTCTTTTTAGCTTCTGTCCATAACGCTTTTCGTGAACATTCGTCCGCGGCGGCCGCCATGATATTGATGATCCGTACACGTTGTTGTGCTTCTCCAATCACCCACTCACTTACAAAATCCGCGCGGCGGCCGCCATTGCCCAACCTTGATTTACTTTCTCTGGTGACAACAAATCCTGATAAAGCCTTCTTAATTTTGGCCTTTTGGGTGGCTTTCGTAGATGTAGTCCTTCACTTTTCCACACCCGATAGACCCGTTTATGGTTCCATGTATACTTCTTGCGACGAAGGAAGTAAAACACCATCCAGAAACCCCAGGCTATAAATTTCCGCGTCACCGCGTGCGATTGCTCAGCGATCCGCACATCTTCTTGCTCTGGCCGATGCCCTTGTTTGCGGGCGTAATATGTCTGGCGGCGTATGCCCAACACTTTGCTCTTGCGACGTATGCTATAAGCTGTATTTACCTTATCCATTATTTCTTCTTGTGCTGGCCGGCACCCCGGTGGGCTGATAACTTTTTTGCTATTTCATATCCTTCCCGTAGTATGTCATGGTCTATTTGTAGCTCTGCACGGTTCGCCGCTGCGATACATTCGTTTAAGCCGGGCATTCTCTTGCTCTAGCTGCTTGAGCCTCCTTCGGTCATCATTTTGTTGATCAGATAAATCCTTTTTCCAATTGTAAAAATCGGACCGCCGATGCGGTAGCAGGACTAATTTGGTAGTGGCGACAGATATCCTCTACATTCTTTCCGCCATCTTGTTCAGCTAAAATGGCTAGACGTTGCGATTCACTAAATTTACTCTTAAGCATCTCTCTTTTTCTTTAAAAGCGCCCGGTGCCCGGTTAAACATTATTTGCTTAACCGGGCGCCGGGCGCTCTCTAATTTTAAATGGTTGCGCTTATTGGGAATAGGACAAAGGTGAATTATATTATTTAGTGATTCTAACAATCATTACTCAAATTGAGGGTATTACTTATGATAAGACTGGAAAAAGATTTTTTGGAATATCAAAAAATGAAACACGCCTTAAGGGTTATTTACAAAGCATTTATATGCAAATATTTCAAAGAACCATTATCTCATGGCATTAATATCATTTGGGAATATTCAAGGTTACAGGATTTAAGTAAGCCCTCACCAATAAATAGACATGATATAATACATGGCTATTCTGTTAATTATGGTAAAAAGCTAATCTGCTTTAAATATTTATCAGTTTTATTGTACGTTTCAGAGGATCTTGATAGATTAATTTTTTAATGTTATGAACAAGGAACATGAGCTCGCCAAAATTCAAAATATTTTATTAATACCAGTCTTATCTCGACTTTAGCCTTTTATGAATACGGTAAAAAACCTTCAAAACAACTCACAGGAGGTTCTTTTTAAATTTTTAACCTCCCCATTTCAACAGGATGTTAAAAATTAAATGTAGAAATATGCCTTATTTCATCTGAGTGGCAATTGATGCTTTTCATAATGCTAAAGTCGAGTGAAGAGCTTGTTTAAGTTTGTATGCAGGCGAAATATATTACAGCATTGAATAACGCTGACACGAGCAAGCTTAAAACGCTTCCCCAAAGGTGAGATAGTACCGCACATCGGTTTTGGTAATGCCTACATCGAAGCGGATATTGAGCTTACGGGTAGTATCGAGCAGGAAGCGCAATCCACCGCCATAGCTCACTTTGAAATTCCTTAGATCAAAATTGCTGATTTTGTCGGCCACTCCTCCATATCCCGCAAAAGCAACTACACCGATCCGCCAGATCACCGGAGCCCGGTATTCAGTCTGGAAAATAAGCATATTTTTATCCCGGTACTGGCCTTCTATAAAGCCGCGCATCCGTTTGGTTCCACCCAGCAATGCTAACTGATTAAATGGGGGATCTCCCCCCATAAATTCTCCATAGAAATTAAGGGCCAGCACATGGGCCCATTTATTTTCAAAGTATTTTGCCGCATCTACTAAAAATCGGGTATAATTAAAATCGCTGCCAAAAATAGAGGAAGTAGGATGCACAGCCATTTCAATAAAAGCCCCTCGTGCTGGAAAAAAAACATTATCGCGGCTGTCGTAATTAGCCACCAGCCCTAAACCAGAAGTGATCCCACCTTTTTTGCCTGTAATAGGCTGCCTGGCCAGTTGCCCGTCCGGATCAATTTCAGTGATGCGATAATCTTCGAACCAGTAGCGAAGTCCAAAGTAAAGGTCTGACCAGATCTGCTTCAGGAAATTGAGTCTGACTCTGGGATAATTGACGTCATAAGTTTCTTCCTGTTTGCTCTGATGGCTGGCGCCAATGCCATAAAAAAAGTAAGTGTATTTGTAAAAACCAATTTCGCCGTAACTGCGGTAATTATCTTCCTGCCAGAAAATTTGAAAAGGCAGATAGGCCAGAAGCTGCTTGTTCAGGGTATACACCAGCCCAAGCTGTATTTGCGACGACTGCGCCGAGTCGGACTGATTTTTAAAACGAAAGGTATAAATACCGGCTCCACCAAAAGCAAACCTTGTTTCGGGTGTGTAAAAAATTACCGGCAGGGCAAATAATTTATTATCACTGTTTTTGATAGAATCGTTTTCAATTTTGGGGGAATTAGCACTAAATGCTAATTCGGGAGTGAAAACCAGGAAAAGAATACAAAGCTGTAAAGAAAAAGCAGTACCAGCCAATAGCCTAACATAAGGAGTTGCCTGGTTACTTATTGGTAATATCATTCAATTGCATTTCGGTGTATAAATAAAATCATTAACGAGTAATACAAATTTTTACACATTTCAAAGATTCTCGGCGAAACACTAATTTTGTAGCGGCTGTTCAGCTCTAATAGTTAAAGCACGAACAGACCGGAAAGAAAATAACCTGATAAAAAGGGAAAAGGTTGGTCAGAATAAAAATTTTTACTTCTATTCCAACTTTTAACCAACTTTTGCTGTCAATAGTAGTGAATCTAACCTTAAGGAGATAGTAAACATCGCGCATGTACGATGAAAAGGAACTTGTTACTCGTTGTTGCAAAGGCGAAAGAGCAGCACAAAGAGAGCTATACGAGCGTTTTGCCGGGAAAATGCTGGTAGTGAGTATGCGTTATTCCAAAACCAAAGATGATGCGGAGGATGTTTTACAGGAAGCATTTGTAAAAATCTTTAATAATTTAGATAATTTCCGGCAGGAATCGTCGCTGGGTTACTGGATCAAAAGAATTGTGATTAACACAGCTTTAAACTATCACAGAAAACACGTGTACCTGTACCCTCATCTGGATATAGAAGAGAGACACGATTTGGGTAGCGATGATATCGCTATTGAAAATTACTATTATAAAGATTTACTGAAGTTGTTGCAGGCATTGCCAAAGGGTTGTCAGGCTATATTCAGCTTGTATGCCATAGAGGGTTATAAGCATAAAGAAATAGCGGAAATGCTGGAAATTAGTGAAGGAACCTCAAAGTCGCAATATGCCAGGGCTAAATTACTGTTGAAGGATATGATTATAAAATTAGGGGAGGTGAAGCATGGATGATTCAAAGAAACACCTTTCGTTCGAAGAAAAGTGGCAGGAAGCCTTCAATGATGCTGAAGAAGCACCTGCTGCCGGTTTGTGGAAAAACATAGAAAGTTCAATCAACGCTACTGAGAGTTCTCAGTATAAGCGAAGATTTATTTTTTATCGCACAGTAGCCGCCGCCGCTGTAGCCTGCTTGCTGGTACTAGGCATTTTCACTTTTGGCGATCGCCTGATCATGCCATTTACCGGCCAGCCTGATACAACACTGGCCGATCAGAAAAATAAGAATGGAGCTAATACAGAGGCTGTACAAAACAATACTACCCAAAATAACGGGCAGCAGCAAACTAATGAGCAGTCGGAGGGGATAGAACAGGAAAATTCCATATCTGAACTGGCCGATAATGTTACTCCACAACCATCGGCAAAGCATTCAGGTCAGGCTAATGAAAAAGCTTCTGCTAAAGCCAGAACAAATGACAAAGCGTTGGCAAACCAGTCAGAAACGCAACCCACTGCTTCAGATAAAATGATCAGTGAGCCTGATCGGTATGATGAGGTCAAAACCGGCGTACCCGCCAATGCCCCTTTCAACAATTCGGACAGGAGCCTTACTTTGCGACCTAATTCAACTTTACAGAACCCATTATATTCAGGTGCCCCTGTTACTTTGGCTGCTCTTCCCGCTAATGGGGTGGAAGACCTGTACGCGCAGCCGATTGAAGCACTAACTGTTGAACAACAGATATACCGTATTCCGGTGGTAATTCAAGATGACAAGAAAACTCAGCCTGTTTTCTTTGCCGGAGTTAACGTGTCTACCGGTTATTTTAACCCTAATTTTAATTCAGTTGCATCTGCCGGGCCTCAAGCCAATTCTTTTGATAACGATATTACTAATTTTTACTCGGCTGAAACTACCAAGCTTAGTACTAAAAGCTACTACCAGAATGAGCCGAACAATTACGATATTGGAGAAAATAACACGGCCCAGCTTTCTTTTTCTTACGGAGTTGATTTTGGCTGGGCCTTATCAGAACACTGGTCGTTGGAGAGTGGTCTTGACTACGGAAGGCTTCAAACTTCTACAGCATCCTCTTTGGCCGTAAGAAACCGCAGTAATCAGGAGTTATACCCTTTGCTTATTACCAATAATAATGAAGTTGGAGCAAATTCAGGGTACTCAGCAGCCCGCTATACCCAGGCAGATCTGAACAGTTACTTCGACTTTTTTTCGGTGCCGCTGAAAGTAGGTTACAATATCAATTTTAATAAGCTAAATGTAGTATTCGCCTCTGGAGTTTCGGCTAACTTCTTTGTTAAAAATTCTGTTACCGATAATACCGGACAGTTGAATGCGCTTACCATTAAAGCAGGTAATGGTCCATTCCGAAACGTATATTATAGTGCATTGCTCAGCAGCGGGGTGAATTATAATATCTTAAATAATTATTTTGTTACTATAGTGCCTACCTATAGTTTCTCTATTAATTCACTTTCCAGAGAAGAGAGTGGCTTTAAAAGCCAGCCTTATTCCTTTGGTGTTGATTTTGGCATCCGCTATATATTCTAGAAATACCATTGTACTTTTTAACACCTTCCTTTCCTATCAGGTAAGTAGTAAATTCCAGCTGACTATCAGGTCCCTTATTTGTATTTAATTTCAACTCATGTGCGTTATTCAAAAATATGGAGGAGTAATTGAAATTTTTGGAGAAAAAATCTGAATAGCGCAGGATAAAATGGTATACTATAAATAAATTAATTCCTATATTGTGAGTTATTGTATCAATAGAATCATTTGTGGCGCTTTTAACTTTTCTGGAAACCTCTACCTAATATTCTTTACTATGAGAAAAAATTATACTAAACAAACCGGTATACATGCATTCCTTTTATGGACTATTACCATAATGTGCTTTTCCGCTCTGTTTCTGAGCAGTTGTAGCGAAGATGAAGAACCAGCTCCAACGGAAGATATTATCGGAATTCTTGAAAATACTGATGGCCTCGACTCTTTAATTAAGCTTATTGAATTAAAAAATGCCAGCGGCAACCCTGTATTTCCCACGCTTGGTACAGAGTTACTGAGAACTAACAGAACCTTTTTTGCTCCTAATAATACTGCTTTTGCCAATTTAGTGAATGCGGTCGGAGTAAATGGAATGACAGAACTTCGTACCGACCTGGTGCAAAACATTCTGTTGTATCATATGGTAACCGGTACGGCAGCACTAAGAAGCAACCAGTTGACCGATGCCATGGAAACAGAACTGGATGACGAAACGCTTAGTACCACTACCGACGGGGATAAGGTAACTTTGAATGCTACCACTCAAACAAGCCTGCTTCCTTCTATTGTAACACCTAATTTACGCGCTACCAACGGCATAGTGCATGTAATTGATAACCTGGCACTGCCTGCCAGTATTACCGATGATGTACTACCCACCTTCGGTACGCTGGCTGGTTTCTTTTCTATGGTGAATAGATTCAGCCAAATGGATTTACTCATACGGAAAGCAGGCTTCAGAGATGAGCTTGCTGACAATACAGCACAATATACTGTGCTTGGATTATTTGATAATTTAATAGGGTCAGTTGCCAATGTAACTGAAGAACAGGCACGGGTATTTATTGGATATCATATTATTGTTGGAAATCCTTTTGATGGAACTATTCTACCTGACGAAGTACCTACATTATTGCCTAATGACCCAATATATGTGGCTTCTTCTGATATAGATCCTGCTATTAGCATTCAGTTAAATTACTCAGCTTTTTTATATGATTTTGGTTTTAAAGCTCTGAGTAATGGAAAAGTATACATTCCGGTTGCCATAAATAGTTCTAATCAATTAGACTTAACCGCATTATCATCTTCTTTGCTGCGTAATACGGCTATAGCTTATATTGAAACCTTTAAAGACGTTGATCTAGGATTGGTAAATGAGGCCGTAGCACTTGCTCCTTCTGCTAAAGGAATTTTAGAAGGAGATGCGCCTTATACCTTTTTTGTTCCTAATGACAGCGCTTTTGCGGCTGCAGGCATTACTAGTGATACTTTAAAGTTTATGCCAGTAGCTGAAATTGAAGCTATTTTAAAGAACCACATAATTACAGGTAGTATACTTTTTCTTAAGGATTTGAGTGGTACCACAGCAACAACCGCGGCTGGTAGTACATTAAGTTTTGCGGAATCTGGTAATAACATAATAGTAACCAACTCAACAACCAGTAAAACAGCCACAATTGTGTTTCCTAACTACTTAACCAATGTTGGAGTGGTGCATGATGTAAACAAACTCCTCGCTCCATAACTATTAAAAAAATTATCCTGTCAGAATCTGACAGGATAATTTTTTTCGCATTATTAATCGCGCAAAATTATTTTCCAATCTTAACAAGGTCAAAATCATCAGACCTTCCATACCTTATTAAATCGAACAGATAATAGTGTTCCAATGTGTGCAGGTCAGTAAGTTTGAAGTTGCCATTAGCCAATCTTTCTTCTACCCTGAATTCAGATACTTCCCCATAATTTTTAAGGTAATACTGCTTACCAATCCTGAGATTGTCGAACGATAACGGCATACTACAAATGTTTACGGTTTAACGTAATAGTTTACTAATAAAAAGCTTTTCTCGTTTTTATTAAATTTTAAGAAAAAAAAATCTAAAAATTTAAATCCTCTGGTCACTTCCATAAAAATGGTGTTACTAAGCAAATGATATGTTAATAGAAAAATTTATCATTTACTTATATCCATAACCATGAAGTTCAAGAATTTATCATTCCTATTATTTTTATTGATAGTAATCGCGTTATTTTCAAATTTTTCCGCGAATAAGCCGCATTATGTAGTTATTTCAAATGGTGGTACTGGTGATTTGGGATTGGTGCCACCAACATCGGCATTGAGCATTCCGGAAAAGCAAGTATAGCCTATTCAGAAATTATGAACAGTAAAGGATATGGAGTTTTTATTGAAGGGAATGGTATCGCGACCAATGCTGAGACCACTCCGATTACTACACTGGAAGAATTTGAAAATGCCGGTAATACTTTCACCAACAATGCTTTAGGAGAAGTGAATTAAAATAAATAAGCATCTTCTGCCGGAAAGGTTGCTTTACTTTGTAACCAATTTCATTAAATTGCAAAGAATTTTTTAAAGAAAATCGCATCTTTACTTTAATAATTTTATCCATAAAAACCTTATTAATATTAAAATGAAAAAACTAATTGTTATCCCCTTTCTTGTATTATTTAGCTATTTAGCAGAGGCACAAACCCTGAATGTAGAAACTGGCGACAATGCTTATGCCCAAGGCGATAAAATTGCCCAATTGGGCGTTAGCCTTGGTGCTTATGGGTATGGTGGCGGTTTTTTTGGTTCTCGTAGTTTTGCACTGCCAGTTAATGCTTCTTTAGAATTTGGCTTCCATGAATTCTTAAGTGCGGGACCCTATGTCGCGTTTTCCAGATGGGGATACAAGGCCCCCACTTACAATTACCACTTCTCTGTATTTGCCGCAGGTGCGCGTGGGTCGTTCCATTACCTGCCCTTGATAAACGATGGTTTAGATCTTGGACTGGATGAAAGTAAGCTGGACTTTTATATTACAGTAATGCTGGGCATCGAAGCCCGCAACTGGAACTATGGTGATAATTTTTCGGGCACAGTTCAGAGTAATGATGCCCGTTTTGCTTTTAATGGGGTGTTGGGTTTTAAATATAAGTTTAACCAAAATTGGGGAGCTTATTTTGAAGGTGGGCGTGGTGCTATTGGCTATGCTACTTTTGGAGCGTCTTATACCTTTTAAAAAAAGTAAAGTCATAAAAAAACCTCTGAACTAATGCTCAGAGGTTTTTCTTTTTTAAATCCAGGTTACCAGATTAAAATCCTGACGATGCGGCAGCATCGGATTTTTAGGATAAATTCTGAATCCATATTCAAATACACCAGAGAAATTGGCTTTCATCTCACATTCGTATTCTACTTCGTTGTGGATCTCTTCTTCACCACCTGCACTAAAAACTCTTTGTTTTACTTTCTGTGTTTCCAGTTGATGGGTGAGTACAATTTTAAACTTATCATCCTTTCTTCGTGCCAAAATCAACTCTACACCAACATCTTCAGGCGCAAGCTCTTTAATATTAAGCGTTATATTAGCTTTAAAGTTTTCACCTAAAGGCAATGGCTCGTTGGCGGTGTCGTGGGTATCTTTCGCAACCACTTCTATGTCATTCCAGCACTTGATCATTTTTTCTTTCCATACAGCCAGCGCCTTGGCGTTGCTATAATTTTTCTTTTTGATAAACTTAGATCGTTCGTACAGTTTTTTATAGAATTTTTCCAGGTAATCGTCCATCATGCGTTTCATGGTAAACTCAGGCGCTATTTTAGCGATCGTATTTTTCATACGGGCGACCCATCTCTCAGGTGTACCCTGATCATTTACCTGGTAATATTCCGGAATAATTTCATATTCTAACATGGAATAAATAGTTTCCGCATCGAGCTCGTTCTGAAATTCCTGGTTTTCGTATATCCGATCTTCAGAAAGCGCCCAGCCTCCCTCTGGTCGATAGCCCTCGCCCCACCAGCCGTCAAGCACGCTGAAATTCAGTACGCCATTCATGGTGGCTTTCATACCACTAGTGCCCGAAGCTTCCAGCGGTCGCGTTGGTGTATTTAACCAAACATCTACACCTTTTACCAGCATTCTGGCTAATTCCATGTCGTAGTCTTCCAGGAAAATAACCTTCCCCAAAAATTCAGGCTGACCCGAAATTTCAGTAATGCGTTTGATAATCGCTTGTCCGCCTTTATCAGCAGGGTGCGCTTTTCCCGCGAATAAAAACTGCACGGGGTATTTCGGGTTATTCACAATTTTAGCAAGTCTCTCTACATTGGTAAAAAGTAACTGTGCTCTTTTATAAGTGGCAAACCGGCGTGCAAAGCCAAACATTAAGGTGTTATCGTTAAACGAATTCAGAGTGTTGATAATTTTTTTAGGATTATCATGCTTGGCTTGCATATGAATTTCCAATCGTTCCTTTACCATTTCAATGAACTCTCTTTTTTGCTGTTTTTTTATTTTCAGCAATTCACCATCAGGCACATCGAATATTTTTCCCCAAATTTTAGGGTCTGATTGCTGCGAAAGGAAATTTTTTCCGAATGTTTTTTCATACAACTCCTGCCAGGCTTTGGCTGCCCAGGTGGGGTAGTGTACACTGTTGGTTACATGACCAACATGCAATTCGTCAGCTTCATAGCCAGGAAATAAGGGTTTGAACATTTCACGAGAAACCGTGCCATGAATTTTGCTAACGCCATTTACTTCCTGGCTTAAATGACAGGCCAAATGACTCATGGAAAATACTTCCTCTCTATTATCAGGATTGATGCGCCCCAAACCCATAAACTTTTCCCAAGAAAGGCTCAGCGATCCGGCAAATTCCGACCAGTAAGGCCACAGCATTTCCTCTACAAAAGTATCGTGCCCGGCAGGAACAGGCGTGTGTGTTGTGAATAGTGAGGTTGAACGCACAATTTCTACAGATTCGGAATACGAAAGTCCCTCATCCTGAATTAAATTTCGTAAACGTTCAAGGCCAATAAAAGCAGCATGGCCTTCATTAAGATGATATACATCGGGCTGAAATCCGATAGCTTCCAGTAACCGGATACCGCCAACGCCCAACAATATTTCCTGTTTAAGTCGGTTTTCCTGATCACCACCATATAACTGATGGGTAATGGCCTGGTCTTCTTCACTATTTTCGTGAATATCGGTATCAAGCAAATACAGGGATATACGGCCTACATTGGCTTTCCAGACTTTCGCGAATAATTTTCGGTTGGGCAGGTCCACAGATACTCTGATCCACTGGCCGTTACTATCTCTTACCGGCTCTAATGGAAGATGTGTAAACCGCTGGGCGTCATAATGGGCAATTTGTTCACCATGCATAGAAAGTTCCTGGCGGAAATAGCCATAACGGTATAACAAACCTATTCCAACGAATGATACGTTTGAATCGCTGGCTTCTTTTAAAAAGTCACCGGCCAACACCCCTAAGCCACCCGAATAAAATTTAAGAGAAGAATGTAATCCATATTCCATGCAAAAGTAAGCAATTTTGGGTGATGCTTCCTTTTTAGGTTGGGCCATATACTGGTCGAACTTATCAGATACTTTGTTTAGTTGAGCTATAAAAGTTTTATCTTTTTGTAACTCCTGGTACCGTTCATAACTTATACCATCCAGCAGGGCGATAGGATTTTTTCCGACTTCTTCCCAAAGCTGGGGATTTATGTTTTTGAATAGGTCGATTGCCTCATAGTTCCAGCACCACCATAAATTTTTAGAAAGTTTTTCCAGTGCCTCGAGACCTGCGGGTACTTGCGATTGAATAAAAATTCTTTTCCAGTTTGGTGCGTTGTAATTAATCATTTTTTCCAACATTAATCAGTTTATAATAACTTTAGATTCAAAAATTTAACAAATAGAATGCCTTTTGTAAGCAGGCGCTTTTGTTATGGATGTTTGTTTTTCATTTTATTTGAAGATAATTTCCGGGAAGCAGGTTTTTTTTTCTTTTTCTTTTCCAGAGCCGAATAGGCTTTGTTCAGCCGTATTGTAAAATCTGATAAAATATTCATATAGTTGATAAAAGCATCATAAGGAGTATTATAAGGGTTGAAATAGTTATGAACTTCACCATCTGAGAAGAACTTGGTACACATATAATAAAAATGGTCGCTGGTTTGCAAATAATTCCAGTCATTAAGCAACGATTCGTCGTTACATTGCAAAATCTTTTCTTCCAGGTCATATAATTTATCAAATGCATCATCCTGCAGGTCGTTACCCAACCAGGCAGTAAGATCACGCTCTTCGTCGGCCCATGAAATAGGATAAGTAACCTTAATAGGTTCTATGGATTGAAGTTTTTCAAGAGCATTGGCCGGAGTATTGAATACATACTTAGAAGAAGAAAGTATCTGAGCGGGTAGCGTTTTTAAAAAATCCAGAATACCGGTTTCTTCCCATTGGTGTTCACCAAAAGTTTCATAATCCATAAATAAGTTTACGATTTCATCCTTATCGGGAATGGCATTGAGCCAGCTAACAAATTTTTCCGTAGTAAGTGGCCACTCCAACCAGCTACGCTGAGAAAACCTAAAAGCGATATCGTCGCTGAGGCGAAAATTCCTTAATAATAATTTAAGCTCCGGGTTAAGCACACTATGATAAACATAATTCGGGCTTTTCCACCCCAGAATATGTTTAGCACCTTCAGTGAGCATACCTTTGTAACCCATTTCGGCGACAGTAGCGCTAATCGCGTCTGAATAAATCAGTTCAGTGTTACGAAATGTTACAGGTTTTTGTCCGAAAAGTGTCTCAATAAGAGCCGCATGCCGGCTTACCTGTCTTTTAAATTCATTTTTGCTTTTTAGGGCACTAAGGCTATGGGCATAGGTTTCAGCAAGAAATTCAACACAGCCGGTGTCGGCCAGTTTTTTAAAGCTTTCAATTACCTCAGGCGTAAACTTTTGGAATTGCTCCAGCGCCATACCTGAAATGGAATAGCTGATTTTAAACTTACCTTTATGAGCGGTAATTAAATTGAGTATGATATTGTTAACGGGCAGGTAACATTTGTCCGCTACTTTCCGCATAATACTTCTGTTCAATAAATCATCATAATACTTGTGGTTTTTTCCTATATCAAAAAAACGATAGGTACGCAATCTGAAGGGTTGGTGCACCTGAAAGTAAAAGCAGATCATTCGCGTGCTCATCATTCAAAAATTTCGTTATAAATTTGATTGACTTTACCAGCCGCATTAATCCATTGCAAATTGTCAACCTCTGTTTTACCAAGCTTTATAAAGGTTTGTGGTAAAGCCTTGTAATGTAATAATCCATAAATAGCATCGGCTAATCCATTAACATCCCAAAAATCGACTTTCAACGCATGTGTTAAAACCTCAGCTACCCCAGATTGTTTAGAAATGATTACGGGCACATTTGATCGCATGGCTTCTAGAGGTGATATACCAAAGGGTTCAGATACTGAGGGCATTACGTAAACATCACTTACATCAAACATTTGTTCAACTTCATTTCCCACCAAAAAACCTGTAAAGTGGAAATGTGAAGAAATTCTTAGTTCAGCGACGCGTTTTACCATTTTGTGCAGCAAATCTCCGCTACCTGCCATTACAAATCGTACGTTCTTATCTGTCTGAAGAATTTTATAAGCAGCTTCTATAAAGTATTCAGGCCCTTTCTGAAAAGTAATTCTTCCCAGAAAGGTAACTATTTTTTCTTTGAGATAGCGCCGATGCTTTCTTCTCTCAGTTCCTTCAAAAGGTAAAACAGCATTGTGTACCGTAGTAATCTTGCTGGCTGGAATGCCATATTTTTCAATAATAATATTTTTAGTAAAATTACTAACCGCAATTATATGATCCGCACTTTCCATGCCTTTCTGTTCTAATTCGAAAACATCGGGATTAATATTTTTACCTGAACGATCAAACTCAGTAGCGTGTACATGAACTACCAGTGGTTTCCCGCTTATATGTTTGGCAATAATACCTGCCGGAAAGGTAAGCCAGTCATGCACATGAATCACATCAAACTCATATAAACCGGCTATTTTCGCGGCAACCAATCCATACCGGGAAACCTCTTCTAATAAATTGGCGCCATACGAACCGGTAAAATTAAACCTTTCAGAAAAAATAGTTGATTCAAACTTTTCCTGACTTTCTTCTGCTTCTTCCGCGAATTTGGCGTATTGTTCTGGCGACAGATACGGGATTAGGTTTAGGCCAACCTCAAGGTATGTCATATTTTTCCAGACCTTTCTGTAATTTGTATTTTTGAGGTCAAGAGTAACGTCACTGGCATCAACAAGCTGGGTTAAAGAGGGTTGCCCGGGTTGGTTAGCAGGTATAATCAGGCCATTTTCATCTCTGGCAGATTTTGGAACCACAAAAATCACTTCTGTTCCCTGCTTCAGAAGACCTTGCGCAAGACCAAAGCACGCGGTTCCCAAACCCCCGGAAATATATGGTGGAAATTCCCACCCAAACATTAACACCCTCATCGTTGTACAAAGGTTAGGCTCAAAAAAGCTATAGGCTTGCCGGCTGAGTAGTTATATCATATTCGCGAATAACTTTCCCCGCCCTGATAATTTCAGCTACGTTCCAGGCTTGAGAGATAGCTCCTCCGGCTTTATGAGGCGGATCGCTGTCGTAAAGCTCAGAAATTGTGCTGATACCATGTTCAGTCATTACTTCCTCAAATTTGCCATAAATAGCATTTACAAAAGGCAAACCATTTCTTCCGTATATTTTTAAGTACGCTTCAACAAAATGGGCGGTTAACCAAGGCCAAACACATCCCTGATGATAGGCCTGATTTCTTTCGTTCAAACTCCCCCGAAACTGTCCTTTGTAACCCTGATTTTTTGGTGAAAGACTGCGTAACCCTCTTGGGGTAAGTAGTTCCTGCTGCACAGTTCCCAGAATAGACTTAGCTGCCAAAGCATCTTTTACAGGCGAGTAAGGTAATGATGTGGCAATTACCTGGTTGGGTCTTACCGACCAATCTTTATAATCTCCATCTACATAATCTGCCAAATATCCTTTAGCTTCATCCCAGAAGGTTTCCATGAAAGCTTTTTCAATTTTAGCTGGCACATCATTCCATTCTTTAATAAATACTTTTCCATCAGCAGATCGTGGGCCAGCAACTTCTAGCGCAAAACAAACAGCATTATACCATAAGGCGTTTACTTCGACGGTCAGTCCGGTTCGTGGTGTAACAGGCTTGCCATCCACAAGTGCATCCATCCAGGTAAGAGGCTGATCAGGAGATCCGCCATAAAGCAGCCCGTTTTTTTGCGTTTTAATATTGTAGTCGGTGCCACTGCGGTAGGCACGAAGAATTTCCTGCATGTACTTACCATAGTTTTTCCAAATCACGGTTTTGTCGCCTATCTGATCAAGATATTTTTGAAGCGCCCAGAAAAACCAAAGCTGTGTATCTATGGAATTGTACCGGGGTTCCACACCGCTGGTTTCCCAGTATGGGAAAAACACTCCTTTCCGATCTTTGATCATGGTATCAAGCACAGCCTTAAAACTTTTTACATCTCGTGTGGCCAGTGTAATACCTGGAATGGAAATGAAAGTATCTCTGCCGCCTCGCCCATTCCAATGATAATTTATAACCACATCGGTTCGGTCCTGCTTTCGGTTTGGCCCGTACGTTTTCAGTACGAATTGCCGTCCGGATTCTTTCAGGCAATTTTCGAAAGAGTTTCTGGAGGTTCTTTTTCTGGTTTGGGTATTGAACATCCGAAGCAGATTGGCGGTTTTGGTTTCTTCCATGCCTGCCGTAAAAATAATAGTATCGCCTTTTTGCATTTGTACATCAAAATAACCAGGAACATACAGGTCTTCCTGATATTCATATCCACGATCCAACTCTTCCTGGTACTCTACATTATAATACCAGGTAGGCGCTTCCGTAAACTGCTCTTCTTCCGATAACTGCATAAAAAGGTTGCTATAATCAGCATATGGGCGAATCTTAATACCCTGACTAATACTTTCAACTGATTTGTTTATCTCAGTGTTTTCTTTTTTCAGGTGATGCACATTCCGAAATGAAAGAAACGGAGTAAGGCGTAAAGTAATAGGAGAATTAGCATCTTCCAGCACATAACGCACCAAGGTTCTGCTTTCATGTTCAACCAGCAATTTCTCTTTGGTAAGCACAACATTGCCAACCGAGTAGGTCAATTTGGGGATTGGGTCGGCAATAAAATCCTGTAAATATTTATGGCCTTTCGGGCTGTAACTTCCCGGATATTTGTGAATACCCAGATTAAACGCGGCATCGTGCTGAATAATGGTTTCGTCCAGACTGGAAACTAAAACATATAATCCCGGCATATTGGGCTGTGGCGCTACCAGCAGTCCATGGTACTTTCTGGTATTACAGCCAACAATGGTTGATGATGCGTAGGCACCGGATTTATTAGACCGGATAATTTCTTTATTGAGTGAATAAGCCAGATTAATTAGCTGGGTTTTGTCAAATTGAATATAACTCATGTAGCTATTAGATTATTAAACGCTAACAAGATTTTTAGCATAAGTTTAGTGAGAAAGGAAATGCGAACTTAAATATCTACAATAATAAAATTGCGGAAAAATTGTTAAATGTTTGTTTTTCTACTGGCAAAAAATAAAACCTCAACTCATTCTTGTGTTAGTTTGGTCGCAAATTTACAATAGTTCCGCACATTTTTAACAGCTCTTTTTTAAAATATTGCTAATTTACTAACAATTTATTGCCCTTTAGGCATTCAAAAAGCATAAATAATTGAACTGAGGTTTCTGAATAAAGGTTGTAACGCGCTGTAATAATTGGATAAAAATAAAAAAAGAGGATTTTAGGTGAGACAATCGAAAAGAAAAAGCATCTACCAAACTTGCGGCAGATGCTTTTTCAATTTCAACCAAAATTGTATGGAAATATAGACTTAATTTTTAAAAAAGGCAAATAAAGTACAATTTGAATATTTAATATTTTTTATCCTTTTTATAAAAAATCAAACCGTTCGGCTAAATCCAAACGGCCTGACCAATTGTTATGTGTGTGTTATTGGATAAAGTACATATACATATTTTCAATTTAGAGTCCAATATGGATTTTTCACATGTGTCGGCAGTTTGTAAAGCGCATTTTACAGAATTCCAATTAGTGTAATCTGCTGATAATCCACCTGTTATAAATATAATTTTTTATATTAAACATATAAATATTTTAATATAATTGCGCTTTTATATGTAGTTGTTTGAATCAATTTTGTAGTAAAAATGAGAAAGTTTTCCCTTTTTGAGACTTTGTAGAATCACAGGTTAATCTTTAGTCGATAAATTTTATCTTTTGCTGCCCATTATAGTAAGGCCTAATCCCCCATCGATACGAATAGGCTGTCCGGTAATGAAAGGAGCACGGTTGCTACATACAAAAGCAATTAGTTCGGCAACTTCTTCCGGCTTCGCTACTCTTTTTAATGGATGCATATTTTTGGCTTCCTGAAAAACCTCATCGGGCTGCGAAGATTGGGAAAATCCCCAGTGTAACATTGGCGTATCAACCGAACCGGGACAAATAGCTACACAGCGTACTTGTGGGGCATAATCTACAGCAATGCTTCGGGTTAATCCTAACATGGCTGTTTTAGAAGTGGTGTAAGCCGCCACGTTATTCTGGCTTAACATGGCCTGTACACTGGATACATTTACCACAACTCCTTCACCAGCATTCCGCATATGAGGAATACTGTATTTGGCGCACAAAAAAGCACTTTTTAAATTCACATTCATCACAAGGTCCCATTCTTCCGCGGTAGTTTCAGTTACAGTGCCATAATGCTGAATTCCCGCGTTATTAACCAGATAATGGATATTCCCGAACTGCTGTTGAATTTTACTGATTGCCTCTTTAATCTCAATTTCCCGGGTTAAGTCGCAACGGATGAAAATCACATTAGGTGAAAGGGAATTGGCAAGGGCTTCACCATTTTTTTGATCTGTGTCTAATATGGCTACTTTAGCGCCTTCTCGTTCAAAAATTTTTACTGTGGCAGCGCCAATTCCCTTACTGCCCCCTGTTACAATCGCAATTTTATTCTGATGATCCATTTTTCGATTAGTTAGATTAATAAGTCAAAATATTTAAAAAGCTATTATTCAATTCCCGCGAATTATTACCAAGCATATGGCAGTTAAGAGCCTATCCGAAAATTAGCGAATTCTTCCAGACCATCAAAGCACAAGCAAGATGCAACATGGCCTGATAATTTCCCACTTTCTTTTCCCAGCGGATCAGTAGCCTTCTAAAGCGATTCGTCCAGGAATGTGTTCTTTCCGCGCCACGGAGGCACATACCCATCTTCTTGCCCTGTAACCAGGAATACGGCAAGCCT
>JBGTIS010000038.1:0-15462 GCA_041745535.1 Cyclobacteriaceae bacterium
AGGTTAACGATTGTATCTTCCATATAGCTGAAATCCTCAATATTCAGGTAAGTGCTAAAAGCAATGGACGCCTGCTGGTTATCCAGTTGCAAAGAGCCATTCAATATGCCCCTTATTATATTCTCAGTAGATTCAATCATGGCAGAAAGAGAACCCAATTCAAATTCTTTGAAATTTACATTCAGCTTCTTGTCTTTAGAGGTCAAGGCAATTTGCTGTTGTTCATGATTCAGCACAAAGTTGTTGGTAGAAAAACCATCGTCGCCAAATTGCAGATAATGGTCTTTCGGTAAATTCCAGCTCATATAATTTAACAGCATTCCATCGGGCAAAAACCGGAATTTGTAATTATTTGCCTGGCTGTAAAAGATACCTGCCAGCCGGTATTTTTCCTTATAAACACTATCCAACACCATCAGTTGGGTTGAAATGCTGTCATTCTGTACTTTTCCATCTATGGAAAAATTATCAATGTTAAAGCTGCTATCCGTAACATGAGCGATTTTAAATTCATAGGTTAACTTTTCCCGGTCTGAATCGATATTCAATGCCAGCGAATCCATATTAAATCCGGCATATTGAATTACCGGTACGTCCATATTAATAGCCAGCTTCTTCGCTTCACTGTTGTATTCACCCTTTATTTCACCCGGATTAAACTCACCAAGTTCAGGAAGCAGAACTTTTGTTAAAAGGTCGGTTTGCTTTAGGTCAATCACAAAGCTGAAATTCTGCGTTTCTGTGTTTTCAATAATGGTGGTATCGTGCAGCGAGTAGTAACTGTTAAAATGCTGATTCAAAGTGGCCGGTAAGGTGCCAAACCCTATATTACCCTTAAATTCCGCTGATAAAATGTCTGAATCAATTTTCATGGAAGTATTCCGTTCCTGGCTGATGGAAGCTACCAGAAATGAGTCTACGTTAAATAATTCTCCATTTTTAAATACAGCTAGTTCTCGTATACCAAAACTCCCGTTGATTTCATCAATATTGGCAAACTTAAGATCGGCTTCTATTTTGGTTTTCAGGCGCAGGTCGTCGCTGCTGAGCATAAGCTTCCGCAAGTAGGCTTTTTCCAGGTCAAACACGAATTTGTATTCGGGAATTTCCTCGTTCATGTTCACATCACCGTCAAATTTAAAAGCCAGGTTTTCATCGTCCATGCTGGCTTTGCCAGAGAAATGCTGTTGGTCGATGTTGCCGTCTATCTGAAGATTGTTATATACATATTGCTGGTATTCGAAGGTGTTTACAACGCCTTCCAGTTGGGTGTTGATCGTTTCGGGCGTAAAACCAGTTCCATTTGCCTTCAGCGATAAATCCACGATGCCAATGGTATCCGGATTGTCCAGCAAAGCGCCCAGGTCAAATTTCTCAACGGCCAGTTGTCCATTATAGGTAGGGTTATCCGATTGCACATTTTGTAAACGCACATTGGTAGCAATGGCACCAAAGCTGGTTTGTAACCGCGCGTCGGTGGTAAGGTCGGCCATGGTGCCCTTCAGGTCGGCCCTGAAGTCTATTTTTTCCGGTACTTTGATGCTGGCAGGAATCAGGGTATCGGGTAAAACGCGGTTGAGGTCGCTTTTGGTTGTACTGAAATTACTGTGCATGGTAAAGCCAGCGTTTTCCATTTCCGGCAAACCGGTAATACGGCCATTGGCAGTCAGTACCGTTTGGTTCAGCATAGATAATTTTAAGTTATCCAGCGTAAGATCGTTCACCGTACCATTTACTTTCGTATTAAATAAAAGCGCGAAATCTTTATCCAGGGTGAGTGGCAGGCTATCGGCCAGGTCCGGCTGAAAATATAATAAATCCTGATAAGCTAATCTGGATTCAGGAATTTCAGCGTCTATCTGAACGGCATTCAAATTATTTCGCAAATCGTTCAAAGAACTGTACTGGCTGGCGATTTTGGCTTTCATCTCGCTGTTTCCTGTTTTCAGGTTAAAATCCGACAGGCTGGCTTTGGTTTCATCAACCGCCAGTTTACCGCTCAGGTTTTCCAGGCGGAATCCGCTATGTTCTTTAAAAGTGAACTGCTCGATAACAGCCTGAGCCGAAACTTTATCCAGTTCTATATTATTCAACTGTAACGTAAAGTTAGAAGCCCATAAATGACTGAAATCCATTCCCTTTTCCAGTCGGGGCTGATTATTGTCATCGTATTTCAGATTGTTGTTGCTCAAATCAATTTTATCGATGCCTACAATCCAGCCGAAATCTAAAGAAATTGGGGCCGACACTGAATCAGTAGCTGCCAGGGTCCTATTCTCGATGGCTGTTGTATCAGCGGGTTGTCCGTTGGCTGCCTGGGTAAAAGCAATAGAGGTATTGCTGAGACCGAAATTTTTCAGCATTATTTTTTGCGCTGCCATATCAATCTCTTTGGCGGTAATGTTGGAACTTCCCAGGTTGATCACTGCTTTTTGGCCTTGTACCTGGTCGTCGTATACCAGGTTCAGTTCAGATAAGTTTACCTCATTCAGGTCAATACTGATATCCTGCGATTCTTCCGCTGTGGTAGTATCCTGTGGTTCAGTAGTAGGGACACTGGCTTTGGTAACTTTGTAAGAAGCCACTGTATTTTCCAGCAAGATCTCATCAATTTTAAACCGCATTGAATCCAGGTCGAATTCTTCCAGGTTTACATCGAAATTACCCAGATTTAAGGCCGCATTCATGCCACTTACTTCGTCATCATATTGAAGTCTGGTATTCTGAATCTCCAATCCATATAAATGAATTTTCCAGGGCGAACTCGCAGTGTCTTCTTCTACCACGGTGGTAGTATCAGCGAATGCCTCGATTATATAATCGAAATTAAAAGCGCTATCGGGCAATGTTCGGTACACATGGCTCTTCAGATTTTCAATTTCGATGTCGTTAACCTGAACCTCATTGTCCAGTAAAGCCATCAGGTCCACATCAACCTGTAAGGAATGACAATACAACAAGGTGTCCTGGTTCTGGTCTTCCAGGTAAATATCCTGTAACCATATTGATTTGGGAAAGGCGATGTTAATTCCACCAAGCTCAACCTTAGTCTGAATTTTTTTCTCCAGAAAGGAAACAGCTTTTTTGGTAAGAAAGGTTTGTGTTTGGGGAAATTGTAAAGCTATTACCAAAAGAGCGATAATGAGAAATAGAATTCCAAAAATCCACCCGGCGATTTTTAATGATTTTTTGAAAAACGGATGTATATGTTTATGACTGCTTTTACCCTGATTGCCCGACTTGTCCATGAATGATGATTAAATTGAGGGTTTATAAATTCTCCAACAAAGAATACAGAGAAATAGATAAAATCATTTTTTTTGATTGAACCTGTTCCCCTTTGCAATAATTTTATCTTCTTATTACTAAATTTTCAATAATATTGTTTGCTTTTTTTGAATTTAAATGTGGTTTGACTTCAATATTCGCGCATAATTCGCACATAAAGGTTGAAAATTCATGCCATTTAGGTATGCTTTTTAAGTTTAAGCAGTGGATAGGCTTGAAAGAAGATAAAATTCAGGGAATGTAGTCCCAAGTTGGGACTTGAATACCAGGCAAGTGTAGAAATTATTCTACGAGTTTGTTGATCAAAAGAACAATAAATATCAAAACAATTACCCCTGCTATTGAATTTTAGATATAATTAATTTTCAAATTATCCGCAATCAGTACCATCCAGATAATCTGGAATTCACAGCGGAAATCAACCATATTTTGAAGAAATTTATTTTTAAGCCCAAAGACCATATCCCTCTCCTTATTACAGTTAGTTTTTTAGTGGTACTGGGTGGGTGTTATTTTTTAATTCCCGAGTTCCAACAAACAGTTAATGAAGCTTTCCAGGTATTTAAAAGTGGCGATCAGCAAAAAATACATGATCTAATTAGCCAGTTAGGGGCCTGGGGGCCCTTCATTATTGTGGTTGCCATGGTAATGCAAATGTTTTTGATTGTAATTCCTTCGGTATTACTAATGCTTGTAGCAACGTTGGCATATGGACCCTGGTGGGGAAGTTTACTCGCTTTCAGCAGCATACTAGTAGCTTCCAGCATAGGATACTGGATGGGAAATTTTGCCCACGAAAGCATTGTAGACCGGCTGATTGGGAAAAAAACCAAAGAAAAAATGAACCATTACATGGAGGTATATGGTGCCTGGGTGGTAGTAATTGCCCGGATTAATCCATTTCTTTCGAATGATGCCGTAAGTTTTCTGGCAGGATTGGGAAAAATGAAGTATATTAAGTTTATCCTGGCCACTTCGGCAGGGATTTTACCACTCATAGTCCTGTTAGCTTTTTTAGGCGAGAATTTAGATCAGCTCAAGGTAATTTTATTGTGGATATCGGGTATTGGTGTACTAGCTGGTTTGGTCTATTTTTTATACAGGAAAAAGTTTAAAAAGAATAATTAGTTACAGTTAAATAAAGTTGAGAGAATATTTTCAGCGTCGATTGGCATGATTTTCCTCTTTTTTAATACGATCGTTAAGGAATCAACCTGTCAGTGTTAATTGTAATCATTGTGGGGTTCTCTAAAAGAAGAAGCATGAAACATATTGACAAAGTAATTTTGTATCTGATTATTCCCATTCTAGGCAGTTGCAACTATTTTAACAGACATCACTCAGAAAACAGTTTAAATGCCGCTTACCTCGACAGTGCCACCCATGAACTGCTGGCCGGATCTTCTCAGCGGGTAACGGCCAATATGTATGGCTTTCAGGCTGATGAGGTAATTACCTATCCCGACAGTATTTACCAATCCCGATACCTCTCAATCGCTACTGATATACCAGTAGTGTATAATGAGTTTGTAAAGGATTATATTGAAATGTATGCCCTGCGGGAAAAAGAATTGTTGGATAGAATGGTAGGGAAAAGCAGGTTATATTATCCACAAATAGAAGTTGTGCTTGACAGAAAAAAAATGCCTATTGCCCTGAAACACTTGGCCATGGTAGAATCGGCACTAAACCCCGCTGCCGCTTCCCGCAGAAGCGCGGTTGGCCTGTGGCAACTGACCTTCCCAACAGCCTCTTCTATGGGGTTACATATTAACGATTACGTAGACGAGCGGATGAACCCTGTGCTGGCCACCGAAGCTGCCACTAAGTATTTAACCAAACTTTATAACATTTATCATGACTGGTTACTGGCTATTGCCGCATACAATTGCGGGCCGGGCAATGTGAACAAAGCTATCGCGCGGATGGGAGGCTATACTGATTTCTGGCAGTTGTATCCTCATTTACCCCGGGAAACAAGAGGGTATGTGCCTGCTTTTATGGCCATTACTTATTTAATGGAATACCAGGAAGAGCATAATGTTCGGCCGGCAGACCATGGTTTTTCAGCTCAGGCTTTTGATACTACCCGGGTTTTTCAGTCAGTCACCTTACCGGCAATCGCGGCGGCTACCGGAATGGCGGTGGAAGAGCTCAGAACTTTGAACCCCGCTATCCTTCAGGATTTTGTGCCGGCAAGCCGTTGGGGAACCGTAATCAATTTGCCTGTAAATAAACTGGCGATTTTTGAACGCGAAAACGCGCGACTGTTGGCCAGCAAAGACTGGAAGCATGAAACAATGGAAAACGCCATTACCGCCAAAATGATCAAACCCAAAGTGCCGGACGACCCCACCATGGTGCTGATTTCACACCAGGTAAAATCGGGAAATACCCTGATAGGAATTGCCAACCGGTACAAATGCAGTGTGCAAGACCTGATGAGCTGGAACGGACTGAAGGAGCCGGTGATCCGCTATGGTGAATCATTAAATGTGTATGTAAACAGAAAGTAACTACAGCCGGATAGCGATTTTACCGGAGTTGAATCGTAGTATTCCTGGCAGTTTCCCCAAACAATCCTTTTGATTTTTGCTTATTGATATAAACCAATAACCATAAAAATTCATTTGGAAAAACCGAAAGAAAACCAAATTGTTACTATTTCATTTTTTAAGTATCGTAGCTGGCATAAATTCTGGGCTTTTAGCCAGATGGGACGGGCACCCGGAAAATTCAAAAACCAGGAAGGCCTTCAGTTTATTAAAATGATGGGCAGTGGGGCAGGATTAGGATTTAGCCTGAAACCAGATCTTACAGTATATGGACTGCTGGCAGTTTGGGATAATGAAAATTTCGCGCGACAGTTTTTCGAAAATTCAAAAACTTTCCAAAGCATGAAAAGCCGGTCATCCTATTGGTGGACGGTACTAATGGTGCCTACCAAAGTAAAAGGATATTGGGATGGGGTTTGTCCGTTTCAACCGGTGCCTCCTACGGAACGGGGCGAACAGCAACAGCAAATCGCTGTAATTACCCGGGCAAGCATCCATACCCGGTTTATTAGGCGGTTCTGGAACCAGGTGCCTGCAGTCAGCAGGCAGCTAATGCTCCATAAAAACCAATTGATATTTACCAAAGGGATTGGCGAGGTGCCCGTAGTTCAGTTAGCGACTTTCAGCCTTTGGAACGACAGAAAATCAATGGAATTATTTGCCTATAAAAACGATCCACATAAAAATCTAATCAGGAAAACCAGAGAAGAAGGGTGGTTCAATGAAGAATTGTTCGCGGAATTTACAGCTATTGGTACATTAGGACATTGGGAATAAATCTCTGATTTTTTAAAATTACATTTTTATCCGTCTAATCTAAACAACTGGCTTTTGAAAAACCGTGATATATTTTTGTTATTGGCCATAGGATTCGCATCCACATCTGCCTATTTAGTTTTCCGAATCGTGCTTGACGAAAGTCAGCACCCGATAACTTTTGAACTGTTTGCCGCGCTTATCGGCGTTATTTTAACCATTACGCTTACCAGCATCCTGCTAAAAAGGCAAACGGCTGCTGATTTACGGAAAGATGAAAACATAAAATTTCTGGACCTGAAAATGAAAATATATCTGGAACTGATCGACCAGATTCATGATATATTTACCAAAAAAGATATTCTGGAAGAAGATGTAATTGAAATCCGGTTGCTCAACCAGCGGTTAACTTTTGTGGCCAGCCAGGAGGTATTGATAAAATTCAGCGGTTTTTCCGCTTTGTTTGCCAAACTGGCCAGGCAAAATGGCATCAGTAATGATGATATGGATGAACTTCTGGCGGAATTGAGTATTCTCAGTGTTTCTATCCGGCAGGATTTGCTGGCTTCCAATCTGCCTTCCGAAGATAATTTGGACGAAATAAGAAAGCGAGTTTTGCAAAGTAACCAGAACCTGGATATCGAATAAAAATGAGAACAAAATTGATCGATTTTTTTAAAAAATATGGGTTGATTATGAAAAGAACTTTTCAGGAGTTTTTTGATAATAATCCCCTTGGATTTAGCGCTTCCATCGCTTTTTATACTATTTTCTCATTGCCTGCTATTCTGCTGATTTCCATTAACATTGCCGGACAGGCCTATCAGGCCGATAAAGTGCAAACAGAGCTCTACAGCGAAATTCAAAACCTAATTGGAGAAGAAAGCGCCAATCAGATTGAAAGAATTATAGAGAATGCAGGCCAATCGCCTGACAGCACACTGGCAAAAGTGGTGGGTATCATTACACTGATATTTAGTGCTACTACGGTTTTTATTTCCCTTCAGAATGGTATCAATTACATTTGGCATTTGAAGCCCAAGCCAGAAAATGGCATCATCAGGTTTTTACTCAACCGGTTGCTATCTTTGGCCATGGTAGCCAGTGTAGGGTTTATTTTGCTGGTTTCGTTAACCGTTGATGCCCTGCTTGCTGTTTTCAGGAACATTATCTCTGAACGCTTTACCTGGATTACCTATTATTTTATCGATACCTTTAATATTGTCTTCTCATTTTCTATCATTGTACTGATTTTCGCCATGATTTATAAAGTGTTACCCGATGCTTCGCTGAAGTGGAATGATGTATGGGTCGGAGCTTTGTTTACCACCTCGTTATTTTTATTAGGCAAATTTCTGATCGGTTTTTATCTGGGTAAAAGTTCAGTAGGATCGGCGTATGGCGCGGCAGGTTCCCTGGTGGTGTTATTAACCTGGATTTATTATTCTTCTATCATTATTTTGTTTGGGGCGCAGTTTACCTATGTGTTCACGCTAGAAAAACGAGGAAAAATAAAACCGGTGCGGGAAGCCGTTACCTATGAAATCAAAGAGATTGAAAGGAAGTCGTAGAAAAGTTAAAATGTGATCACCCCACCTAGCAACAGATAATTCAGCCAGGTAAAGTTATATACTTTCTCATTATCCACCACACCTTCTAAAACCCTGTATCTGGCTTTTAGTGTGAAGTGTGGGGTAGGAGCATATTGTAAAGCCAATAGTAGATCCTCTGCACGACCTTGCTTACCTACCAGCGCGTCGCCCAGCAATAACATGCCCTATTGTTCGTGTGGCCACCAGGCCATTTTAAAATTAATCAGGGGAACAAAACCGAAATCGGTATTGGTTGCCGTCATCTGATCGGTCTGAAAGGTAACGGCAGCATCTCTGATTTTAGCGGTAAGATCGAGGCCAAACCGGAACTGCTGTAGCTCAGGAAACTCATA
This sequence comes from Cyclobacteriaceae bacterium, assembly GCA_041745535.1. Taxonomy (GTDB): domain Bacteria; phylum Bacteroidota; class Bacteroidia; order Cytophagales; family Cyclobacteriaceae; genus JBGTIS01. The sequence continues at coordinate 8,545 of JBGTIS010000038.1, forward strand.
CCGGTAGGTCAATCGATACGAATTGAACTTATAAGAAGCCTGAATAATTTAATCGGTGCCGAAATTTTTGTCTTCAAAAAAAGTTTCCTGCGTAAACTTGCCTGTACCATTCACAGTTAATGGCGCATAAAGGACAGCAAACGTATGTTTGTTATTTAGGGTATATAAAACTTTTGCCCGGAAAAAAACTTCATACCCAGGATCAAAAATTTCTGATAAAGAAAAGAGTGTACCTTCCGCTCCGGGTATTCTTATATCGATATACCGAGGGAAGACAGTTCCCGATTCTACATCTATCCGCGATTGCCCGAAAGCAGACGCGATTGATCCTAACCAAAATAAAACAACCAAAGAAAAAGTAGGTGGAAACAGGTATTTCATTTTTAAATCAAAAAAAATCAATATGAAGTTTAACTACAAAGTTTGTAAACATACAAAAGTACCCTAACTGAAAAGTTTTACCGAAAGAATTTTGAGCTCGGTACTTTAAATTAAGGGCATAGATTACACAAGGTTGTGGATTAATATTCACAAGATAAACGTGATATTAATATACTAATAGTATATTTTTTATTTTTATGAAATGTAAGTGTCTGTATATCAATAAGATATGTTGGAACTCAAAGATGCTGCTTACCATGGCAAAATTCTTTCTAATAAGTAATTACAATTTGTGAATTACTAAACAACATAACCAATGGATAACTTAAGAATAAAAGGCGACTGGAACAAGATAAAAGGTAAACTCAAAGAAAAATATGGAGATTTGACCGACGACGACCTTACTTATGCGGAAGGTAAAGAAGATCAGATGATCGGACGTTTACAAAAAAAGCTGGGCAAGTCAAAAGACGAAGTCCGCAAGATAATCAACGACAATGATATTTAAGAGAAAAAATCTTATTTTTTAAACTATTAACATGGCGATTTGAGGGTTAATTTTTTAAGCTCGGTCCTATGCGTTAGTTGTCATAGGACCACTTTTTCACCTAAATTTTTTTAATCTCCTATACTAATATTAAATTATTACCTGGTAAGGTAATTTCATGATTGAGTGGTTTAATAAAGAGGGCATTTTTGCCCTTTTTTTATTAAATTTCCCACTTATAACTAACAGATATAAAACTAAAGTGGCGTTTATTTTAGATTTAATCAAATATCCATTCCGGAAGCTTTTTGGTGCGGTTAAGAAAAAGTTAGGCTGGTTAACCACACCAGTAATAGTTCCTTATCTGGGCTACGGCCACACTACTCAGTTGTATTTTAAAGGTAGGGTAATTGAAGATAGTGGGTTGGCGCAACCAGAAGGCGACGATAGCATTTGGGAAAATATGCTGGCCATGTTAAAAAGATTTGCCAGTGCGGGTATTCCCGAAGTGAAAATAAAAGCCTTTTATAACGGGCAAACCCATGCAGCGATTACCAACGAAAATGGATTTTTTGAGTTTAATATTGCCAGGCCACCGCAATCAGAAGCAACCGAGCAATGGGAAAAAGTTCCATTGGAATTGGAGATGGAATATAAGAACCAGCAGATCCATCAACATGCGGTAGCTGAGATTCTGATAGCGGAAGGCAGCCAGTATGGCGTTATTTCAGACATCGATGATACTATCTTAATTTCCCACTCCACCGATATCGCTAAAAAACTTCGCCTTATGCTGCTGAAAAACGCGGTTACAAGGTTGCCATTCGAAGGGGTTAAAAGCTTTTATCGGGCTTTGTCCAAAGGAACCAGTGATACCCAAATTTGTAATCCTATTTTTTATGTCTCCAGCAGCGAATGGAATTTGTACGATTTATTGGCTACCTTCTGCCAGCACCAGAACATTCCGCGGGGACCATTTCTGTTAAGAGAAGTCAGAATTAATTTTACCAGGATGTGGAAATCAGGTGGCGGCAACCATGGTCATAAAATTGAAAAAATAAGGCATATTTTAAGTTTTCATCCTGACAAGGAATTTATACTGATTGGTGACAGCGGACAACAGGACGCGGAACTTTACGGACAGATTGCCCTGGAATGCGAAGGCAGAATTAAATCTATTTACATTCGGGATGTGAGAAACTCCCGGCATAACGCGGTAGATGAAATAGCAAGAACACTGGCCGAAAGAGGAGTAGAAATGATGCTGGTAAAAGACACTGAGGAGGCCGCGCTGCATGCTGCCAAAAAAGGTTATATCGCGATGGAAGAGTTGCCAATGATTGCCGATGACAAATATGCCGACCAACATGCCAAATCCGATTTTGAACTGGTGGAGGCAATGATGGAAAAAGATAAAAAGTGACCCCTAGCTAACCGGCGACTCGGTATATTTATGCCCGGATCCCTTCACTTTAATCCCTTGATTACAGCTGTCAAGTATTAGTTTATCTTTTTATTCCATCACAATTTGGTGAATCATACCTCATATTGTGCTTTCGCGAAAAGGCCGCTCTTAATTCCAGTATTTATAAAAAATAGTTACCCTTTTTACAAACTCGCACACCATTGCCTGATATTTTGTTTGATTTTTCACAAAAAAATTACACCTGTTTAAAATAATTAATAGCAGAATATAAAAGTTATTCGAAAATTAGCGATTTGATTATGATATTAAATATTTATACATAAATCACTGACTAACAGTATATTATATATTACAATCACCTGCGAATATTTTAGAAACTATGGATAATGTGAGATAAGGCATGAATTTTGGTAATAAATTAATATAAAGTTGCCTTTTGTTTTAAGTAATGTAGCAGAAGGTTTTAGCGTGTTTATCATTTAAATTACTGAAATCATGAAAACCTTACTCAAAAAAGGAGCCTTGCTTTTGGTTTCCTTTTTATGCTTATATATCGGTTACCAGAAGCCTGCTGAAGCCAGGCCTCAGGGTGTAATTACTTTTCAAACCTTTTACACAGAATTAGCCCCTTATGGTAACTGGATTCAAAATTCAGATTATGGATACGCGTGGGTGCCCAATGTGTCCAGAGATTTCTGGCCGTATGGCACTTCTGGGCATTGGGTAATGACGGAATACGGAAATACCTGGGTTTCAGACTATGACTGGGGCTGGGCTCCTTTCCATTATGGCCGTTGGTTGCTCGACGACTACTATGGCTGGATTTGGGTCCCCGGTACAGAATGGGCACCGGCCTGGGTGGCCTGGCGTTCCGGTGGCGGATACTATGGCTGGGCTCCCTTAAGTCCGGGCATTCATATTAATGTTTCTTTCAACGTAGGCCGCTACGTACCGAATAACTACTGGGTATTTGTGAACCAGGGTTATTTTAACCGCCGCAGCATTTACCGGTATTGTGTGCCCCGTGGTAATGTGGTTAATGTGATCAATCATACCACCATTATCAACAATACCTATGTGGATAACAGGCGCCAGACGTATTATACGGGCCCGAGAGCGAACGATATTGAACGGGCTACTCACCAGCCGGTGCGGGTACATCGCCTTAATCAGGCCGATCGCCCTAGTGCAACGGTAGTGCGTAATGGGGCCGTTAGCGTGTATCGGCCGCAGGTAGAAAGAAGTAGTCGCGACGCGGCACCCGCTACTTCCTATAACCGCAATGGAAGCAAAACAACTCCCCGATCCGGTAACAGCTATGCTGAAGGAAGAAACAGAAACCAAATTATTGAAAGTTCCAGAAGTACAGAATCGCGTACCAATCAAAGTGATTACGGCAATAGAAATAATGGTGTAAACTCAGGTTCCTCGCGCTCGTATTCCCGGGATTCTCGCACGGGTAATTCGGTAAATGAAAAAGATAATACGATCCAAAGATCAGGGAACAATTACTCAAGAGGATCAGCGGAAAGAGATAATTCAAGTTCCGGAAACAGAAATAACAGCTATCGATTCAACCAGTCTGATAACAATACTGGAAATTCAGGAAGTAATTATTCAAGCGGCAATGGTCAGAGACAGATGCAACCTCCTGCGGAAAAAAGGTCTGAACCTGTAAGGAAACCTGCGCCACAGCAACCCACCCGGACCAGGAGTAATCCTGATTATTCCAATAACCGGTCAAATAGTTCAGGGACCCGATCTAACCAAAATTACTCACAAAGCCGGCAATCGACTCCGAGCCGACAGGCTACTCCCAGCAGGCAACCTGATGTAAACCGGTCGCAGGCACCAGCCAGAAGTCAGTCGGCTCCTCAACGAGAAAGCCAGAGCCAGAGTCGCTCATCGCAATCCAGAGAGCCATCAAGGTCGCGCGGGAATCATTAAACGATTGATATAATCTGAGTTAGTCAGAAAATATTTATTCCACGAAAAGCTTCAGTAGTGCCACATTTGAAGGTGCTGCTGAAGCTTTTTTGATTGAATTTTCAAATTGATTGGGAAAAGTAGTAGCAACTTTTCGCATCAAGATAATGTTTTGCTATTTTCAGGACTTTATTTAGGAATATTAAACAGGTATGCGGAGAAATACAGTATTTATTATTTTAATTTCATTATTAGTTATAGGCGTATTTTTCTCATTTATTTCCAGTTCAAACGCACACCTTTTCGGAGAAAATCCCCCAATAGCTATTTCAGATTCAATACTTTTTAATTCCGCACCGGTACTTTCTCCAGAACAGGCATTACAAACCTTTCGCCTTGAAGAAGGATTCAGCATTGAGCTGGTAGCCAGTGAACCCCTGATTGAAGATCCGGTTGCTATGGATTTTGACGAAAGAGGAAGAATGTGGGTGGTGGAAATGCCCAGCTATATGCCGGATATACAAGGAACTGGAGAGGATCAGCAAACCGGGCAAATTGTAATTCTGGAAGACGCTGACCAGGATGGCAAAATGGACCGGTCGAAAGTTTTTTTGAAAGATCTGATTTTACCCAGAGCGGTAGCAGTGGTTCAAGGTGGGGTTTTGGTGGCTGAACCTCCCCGGCTTTGGTTTGTAGAAAGGAATGGGGATAAGGCAGGAAAAAAAGTATTGGTGGATACCGCCTATGCGGTGGGTGGAAATGTGGAACATCAGCCCAATGGGCTAATGAAAGGTATGGACAACTGGATTTACAACGCAAAATCCGGTGCCCGGTATAAAAACCAAAAAGGGCAATGGATTAAAGAAGTTACCGAATTCAGAGGACAGTGGGGCATTACCCAGGATGATTTCGGACGGCTATATTACAACACCAACTCCAATCAGTTGCGGGGCGATCTGGTGCCTCCCAATAGCATGCTTCGCAATCCGAACCTAAGCCCCAAGGAAAGTGTGAATCGTGAAATCGCAGCCAACCAGCGTGTTTTTCCTATACGTCCTACACCAGGTGTTAATCGGGGATACAAAGAAGAAACGCTGGACGCAGAAAAAAAACTGACCAGTTTTACCGCGGCATGCGGTCCGGTTATCTACCGGGGCAATCAATATCCGGAAAGTTATTATGAAAATGCTTTTGTATGTGAACCTTCGGCCAACCTGGTAAAACGAAATATACTGATTGAAACCGGGGCGTATGTGCGTGCTGATCAGGCCTATGCCAATCAGGAGTTTCTGGCGTCTACCGACGAAAGGTTCCGGCCGGTTAATCTGTACAATGCGCCCGATGGTAACCTGTACCTCATTGACATGTATCGGGGCATTATCCAGCACGAAACCTATTTGACTAATTATCTGAAAGATCAGATTAAAGACCGGGCCCTGGAAAAACCTTTGGGTTTGGGCAGAATTTATCGCATTGTGTATGAGGGCAACTGGTTTGACCAACTAATGAATAAGTTTTCTGAAAACCAACAACCTCAACTCGATGTTGCTTCCAATGAAGAGCTGTTATCCTTGTTGTCACATCCGAATGGGTGGTGGCGCGATATGGCCCAGCACCTGTTGGTAGAAAGAAATAACCGGGAGGTAGTGCCAGCGTTGAATGAGATTTTGGAGGGGGATCATGATCTGGCAAAAATCCATGCCTTGTGGGTATTAGATGGCATAGGGGCAACCAATACCGAAAGTAAAAAAACCGCCCTGCAATCCGGTAATACGGACGCGCGGGCCATGGCCATACAGGTGGCGGGCCGGTTGGCCGGTACAACAGATGCCGCTGCCATGTTAAATGTGCTGGAAGAAATGCGGCACAGCACAGATTCTCCGGAGCAATTACAGTTGGCCATAAGCTTGGGCGAATTTGTTAAAACTGATTCGGCCAAAGTGTCGAAAATGTTACAAAATCTGGCAGCTTCTTCAGGCAACGATCCATTGATGAATGAGGCGATTGCCAGCAGCTTACATGGCTGGGAAGGAAAATTTCTGGCTGCCATCGCCAATCAATCTGATGTAGATCCATCACTGATAACTTTACTGAATGAGGTGATCAGGAATGGACATTTAAAAACACAGCTTAAGGGGAAAGATTTCAACAAGGAGGAAAAAGCCCGGTTTATACTTGGAAAATCTATATATGAAAAAACCTGTGCCGGATGCCACCAGGAAAATGGTGAAGGTCTGATTCCGATAGCGCCGCCCCTGGCAGGTTCTAACTGGGTGCTGGGCCCCGAAGAACGGTTGATCAGAATTGTGTTACATGGACTGAAAGGACCGGTAACCGTAGCAGGAAAAGTATATAAGGAACCTGAAGTGCAACCGGTAATGCCTGGTTTAAAAGACAACCCTATGTTCGACAACGAAAAGCTGGCTGCTGTTCTAACCTATATCCGGAATACCTGGGTAAACGACGCTGACGTAGTAGATTCCAATCAGGTAAAAGAAATCCGGGAAAGTGAAATGGGAAGAAACGAGCCTTATACTGAACAGGAACTTTTAATGAAATAAATGGCTCATCCGTTTTAGCAATACCGAATAGGTTTAAACTTATTCTGCCCCACTTCACTTGCTTGTAAATTTGGAAAAGGTTTGGTAAATAGGGTTTTGAATAAATATTTATCATACTTCCTTGTCCTATATCCAAC
>JBGTIS010000039.1:0-6366 GCA_041745535.1 Cyclobacteriaceae bacterium
AGGTGGGAGTTAGGCACATGGTCTTCAGGATTATCTATTTGAATGGGGGAGCCGCCTCTGAGTGGAATGATATAAGTCTGACTGCTGCTATTGTTTTCATTGATGTTATAATGGGTTACCTTAAAAACGACAGAGTCACCATCCGGGGTAAGGCCCACACCGCTTACCCGACCCAGATTCCAGAGTAATTCGGGCGTCATCCGATCCTGGGCCTGGGCAAAAAAACCAAAGAAACTGATAAAAATTATTGAAATGATCTTTTTCATACTGGTAGTAGCTATGGAATGAACTGAAACAGCAATTTACAATTTCCTCGTAAAATTATGTATAAGCTCATCATTAAAAAGGAGGATGAAACCCGGCATTTTTTATGATTGATATCGATTTTGATTTGCGCAAATTCGTACAGTATATGATCGGAATCGAACAGTTTAATAATTATAACCTTTTATTTTTGGCCAATTTGGCTGTTTTCTGCGGTGGCAATTGATTTGTTCTACAAAACTTGAATAAATCAATTTATAATGAAAAAGACCTATTTGGGCGAATTTGAAGAAGTGGTTTTGCTTACAGTTGCCCTGTTGTTCGATCAGGCTTATGGGGTGGCCATTACGGAAGCTCTGGAGGAGCAAACCGGCCGATCACCCAGCATCAGTGCTGTACATGCTACCTTGCATCGATTGGCAGAAAAAGGATTTGTCAATTCCCGTATGGGAGGGGCTACGACTGAGCGGGGCGGAAGGAGAAAAAGATTCTTTACCGTAACACCTGCCGGAAGCCGGGCCTTACACGAAATCAAAGAAGTAAGGCAACAACTCTGGCAACAGATTCCACCCAAAGCGTTGCAATGGAAAATGGGATGAATAATAGAGAGAAAAAACAGTGTGCGGATCCACCCCAATGGGGCAACCGGATTTTGGTATGGTTCTGTGCTCCGCACCTGCTAGAGGAAGTGCATGGAGATTTGCTTGAGCTGTATGGAATATGGGTAAAGAAGTATGGAGTGAAAAAGGCACGATGGCTTTACTTCTTTAATGCTATTAAATTCTTTCGCCCTTTTGCCTTTAAAAGCATCACTTTTAATAACCCTACTGATATGTTTAAAAACTATGTCAAAATTGCTTTTCGCAACGTGCTCCGGCAGAAAAGCTACGCCTTCATCAACGTCGCCGGGCTCTCCATCGGGCTGGTATGTAGCTTCTTCATCCTGCTCTGGGTCACGAACGAAACCAGCTACGATCGCTTCTACAAGGAAGGCGACCAGATTCACCAGGTGTGGCGCCACATGACCACCGAGGGACAGATCAATACATACCGTTCCCTGCCCAAGCATGTCGCGGAAACCATGGAGGCGGAGTACCCGGAAGTCCTGGAGGCTGTCCCCACCCGGTTTTCCCAGCAGTTCGTCATGACGACCGGTGACCGGAGCTATCGGGAAGCCGGTGGGTACGTGGACCCGGATTTCTTCCAGGTGTTCTCATTCCCGTTTCTCCAGGGCAACCCGGAGACGGCCCTGCAAGGGATAGGCTCCGTCGTGATCACGGCCCGCACGGCCCGCAAGCTTTTTGGAGAGGACTGGCAGACCCGCGGCGACGTGCTCGGCCAAAGCCTCACTATCGATCATCGCAGAGAATTTATTATCACGGGCGTCGTCCGGGATGTTCCGAAAAACTCGACAATCCAGTTCGACATGCTCCTGCCGACCCAGGAATATATCGAACGCAATGCACAGGTCGAGAACTGGTACTACATGGTCTTTACGATCTACGTGAAGCTACAGAAAGGCGCCTCGCTCGAAGCCTTTAATGCGAAGGTTTCGGACCTCTTCAACAAGTATACAGGGGCATCCGACCACCAGATATTCCTTCAACCGTTCGAGGATGTTTACCTGCATTCGGTCTACAGGGAGGGTCAGCTGGCAGGCGGGCGGATCCAATACGTGCGCATTTTATCGGCCATAGCACTGTTTCTGCTCCTGATTGCCTGCATCAACTTTATGAACCTTGCCACGGCCCGTTCCTCGCAACGCGCTCGTGAAATCGGCGTGCGCAAAGTCATCGGGGCTCACCAGCAATCGCTCATTAGCCAGTTTATGACGGAGTCCATAGCGATGGCCTTGATCGCTTTCCTTGTCGCCCTGGGGAGTGTATTCGCCCTTCTGCCCGCCTTCAACGACCTGACGGGCAAACATATTACATTCGCCGACCTGAATGGCTCTTTCCTGCTGGGCTTCCTCGGCATCTCGCTGATCGTGGGAGGGTTATCAGGCAGCTATCCAGCGTTGTATCTGGCGTCGTTCAACCCGGTCGCCGTACTGCGCGGCACCTTCCGGCAACGGTCGGGTGCCGTCAACCTGCGCAAGGGGCTCGTTGTGTTCCAGTTCGCGCTCTCGGTGATGTTAATCATTTCGACCGTGGCGGTGTACCAGCAGCTCGATTATATCCGCACGACGAACCTGGGTATGGAAAGAGAAAACCTCCTGTTCGTGGCCCGGGAAGGCGCGTTGGTCAGCCAGTATGAGGCCGTACGACAGGAACTGCTGAAGCATCCCGGCATTGCGAGCGTAACGGCCTCTGGCAACAACCCCCTCACCTACGCCAGCAACACGACCAGCGTGAACTGGGAAGGGAAAGCCCCCAACAATTCCCAACTCTTCCACATTATCAACGTGAACTATGATTTTGTCGAAACCATGCGGATGGAACTGGCAGCCGGACGCGACTTCTCAAGGACCTTTGGGACGGATTCGGAGAATTACCTTGTTAACGAGGAAGCGGCCCGGATCTTGGGCCAAGCCGTGCTCAGCAAACCGCTCGAAGTATACGGTCAGAAAGGGCAGATCGTCGGTGTCGTCAAGGATTTCATCATGAATTCTCTCTACTCGCCCATCGAACCCACTATCATTCGCCTCGACCCCGAAGCAGCTGGCCTCCTTTTTGTCCGTACCGAGCCGGGTCGAACGCAGGAAGCGCTCGCGAGCCTGGAGACGGTCTACAAGCGGTTCAATCCTGGCTATCCCTTCGAGTATACTTTCGTCGATCAAGCGTTCGAACGGACCTATCGAAGTGAAGCTGTCATGGGGACGCTTGCCAACATCTTCGCCGTCATCGCCCTTTTCATTTCCTGCCTTGGGCTGTTCGGGTTGACCTCTTTCATGGTCGAGCAGCGCACCAAGGAAGTGGGTGTCCGGAAGGTGCTGGGCGCAAGCCTGGCCGGTATCGTGGTCCTGCTCAGCAAGGACTTCCTGAAACTGGTACTTATTGGTTTCATGATCGCGACTCCCATTACCTGGTACGCGATGAACCAATGGTTGGAAAATTTCGCCTATCGCATCGATGTCAGTCCGGTTGTGTTTCTGTTAGCAGGCTTAGCGGCCATTTTGATTGCACTGGCCACGGTGAGCTGGCAGTCGGCGAAAGCCGCTTTGATGAATCCGGTGGATAGTTTGCGGAATGAGTAACTGATAAGAAACATAAGGTTGATTCTGATGGATTATCAAAACCATACAGTGATAGATTTCATTCTAGCGGCCGCCGCGGATGAAACCTTCTTGCAGTGGGCTAGGTGGTCAGATGATTGTTCTGGGCAATCTGCATAAACGATGATATAATGGAAAAAGGGAATAGAACACCTACTCCACCCTCATGGGCAGATCGCCTTTTGGAATGGTTCTGTGCTCCTCACTTACAGGAGGAGGTGCAGGGGGATTTGCATGAGTTATATGGGAAGTGGGTAGAGAAGCATGGGGTAAGAAAGGCAAGGTGGCTATATATCATTCATTCACTTAAGTTTTTCAGACCCTATGCCTTTAAAAAAGTATCCATTCATAATCCTACTGATATGCTTAAAAACTATTTCATCATCGCCTTCAGAAACCTGGTACGGCAAAAAGTTTTTTCCTTTATTAATGTAATTGGGTTAACCGTGGGAATGGCTGTGTTTATGATTGTAATTATTTTTATAAACTACGAACAACAGTATGACCGCTTTCATCATAAAAATATTTACCGTTTAATCGGATTACAAAAGCAGGATACAAATGCAGGGGCAAAAAAAGTTGCCCAGACTATATTTCCTCTGGGATCTGCGCTAAAAGATCAATTTCCACAGATCAAAGACTTTGTGCGTATTATTTCATGGGAAAGGGTGCCCCTCCGGCAAAAAGACAAGTCTGTGGTGATGGGTAAATTATTGGGTACCGACGCATCGTTTTTACAGGTCTTCCAATTCGGGTTACTCAAAGGTGACCCTGCCACTGCTCTACAAAATCCACACAGCATTGTGCTTACAGCGGAATTGGCTCAACAAATTTTTGGAACAACAGAAGCCCTGGGGCAAACGGTAAGGCACGAAGGCCGCGATACGGTTGATTATGTAGTCACTGGCATTGTAGTAAACGTTCCGGCTCAATCGCACCTCCAATTTGATGCCCTTTATGCACTAACAACCGAGGAAACACCGGACTGGATGAGTGATTGGGATACCGACTGGATGTATACGTATGTAGAATTGCAAGACAACGTAGATGCTGATGCTTTACAACCCATGCTGATTAGTTTTTTGAAAAACCATTCAGATCCATCAAAAGTAGCCCAGGACCAGCTTATTTTACAACCATTACGCGATGTACATCTTCATTCGGTTGATATAACTAATGACATATTAAATACTCAAAAATTTGATGGAAAGTATATCCCCCTACTGATGGCAATTGCTGCATTTGTGCTCTTACTGGGTATTATCAATTATATCAATCTGAGTACAGCACGTTCATTTACAAGAACCAAAGAAATAGGATTAAGAAAATCAATGGGTGCGAAATGGGAGCATATTACCTTACAGCTATTACTCGAAACATTTATTTTTTCCTTAGGTGCTATGATAGCAGCCTTATTACTGGTTCAGCTTCTTCTTCCGGTTATCAATAAAATAACGTTGAGCAATCTTCAATTTGCTCCCGAAAAAGAACCATGGTGGTTGCCGCTTGCTTTGATGGTTGCCTCGGTTACCGCGGTAATGGCAGGTCTGCTTCCTGCGCTTTCTCTGGCCCGGATCAGGCCGTTTATTTTATTGAAAGGTCACATCACCACAGGCGGCCACTCACCTGTAAGGAATATTTTGGTGATTGTTCAATTTACCATCGCCATAGGATTAACCATAGTAACCTTTACAGTTTTGCGACAACTCAATTTTATTCGCCACTATGACCTTGGTTTTAATAAAGAGGCCGTCATTGTTATTCCAGTAAGTTATTCAGACAGGCAACGGGAAGAATCGTTGATGCACAGCATTCACAACATAACTGGAGTGAAGGATGTGACGGGTTCGCTCAGAAGGTTAGGAAATTTAATAGACCAAAACACTATTGTTTTTCAAGATGAATCCACCCCTTATGAATACAATGTCTCAATTTTATATGCTGATTACAACTATATTCCTTTTTATGATATTGAAGTCATAGCGGGGCGAAATTTATCTCCTGACTATGGGAATGACAGGGAAGGAAATACCTATATTTTAAATGAAACCCTTGCCAAACAGTTGCTGGCGCATACACCGCAACCTGACACAACTCTCGAGTCGCTGGTAGGCAAAAGTTTACGCTATGGTTATGAAGATTCTTCGGGTACCATAATTGGCATTGTAAAGGATTTTAACTTCGGTTCTTTGCATCAAAAAATAGAACCCCTTTGCATCAGCTATCAGGATGAATATTACTTTACCGACATATCCGTGCGGTTAAATGATCGTTTGAATAGCCAGACAATTTCGAGTATTGAACAGGTATGGCAAGACTTGTTGCCCAACCAGGATTTTCAATATACTTTCCTGGATAAACATCTCGAAGCGTTATACAATTCAGATGAACAGTCGGGTAGGTTAATTTCCATCTTCACAGTCACGGATTTTATTATCTCCTGCATTGGCCTCATCGGTATAACGGCTTTCAATATAGAAAGGCGTACCAAAGAAATTGGTATCCGAAAAGTATTAGGAGCTACTGTCAGAAGCATTGTTGCGTTACTATCCAAAGATTTTTTAAAACTGATACTCATCAGCATCATCGTGGCGGTGCCAATTACGTGGTGGGCCATACAGAAATGGCTGGAAAACTTTGCTTTCAGAATTGATATGGATGGGTGGATGTTTGTCATCGCAGCCGTATCAGCTATGCTTGTGGCACTGATTACGATCAGCTTCCAATCCATCAAAGCAGCCATCGCTAACCCTGTTGATTCCCTGAGAAATGAATAGACTATTTAGTGATCCGGACTCGACACCATTATTACATTATTGGCAATCCAGATTTATTTAGCCATAATCTAATAAAATAGATAGAAACATCTGAATTTCTTTAATTTTACA
>JBGTIS010000040.1:0-10613 GCA_041745535.1 Cyclobacteriaceae bacterium
TTAGCCCCATCGAACATGTTAAGCAGATCCATCATTGCCACTCGCGACCTTATTCGGGACACTCCAGAAGCTCAGCGGTTGGCGCTTCTTTTTGACCACATTTTGATTTGGCCGCTCGATCACAAAGATGTCGAGAAGGACGAGGAAAAGCGTACTGAGGCAGAGTTGGACTTTTTGCGAGAGAAGGGTCTAATGATTAAGTGTGGCATTGAAGTCCCGCCATTCATATCTATCCAAGATACGGATGGCTCCTCATGGAGCCCATTAGATTGCGCGTCTCAAGGATGTGATCTGGTAATGCCATTTGATGTGATTACCGGAAACCTATCTAAGGAATACCAGTTCGACTATGAAGCTGACCGTGTCGTTTACAACATTGCCAGGCAACTTAGGATCAACGACACGCACGTTATCGCCCACGCAAAGCCAAAAAGCCTTGAAACTGCCATAAATATCATTCCTGTTGCCCTTGAAGTCACGCTAAAAGGTATTCCTCTTCCGCAAGAGAACATGCCGTGGGATGATTTTCTTCAGTTCCGTGCAGATTCAGAAAACACTGCTCGTCTGCGTGCCTTTAGGCTGTGGATTCAAAAGCGCGCCACATCCACAGAATCGGCAACGATCATTCAAGAGGAGCTCGAAACGCTTCTTCATGACTATCGTTCGTACATGAAGATCCAGAAGATTAAGTGCGGGAATGGCGTTATCTCTACTTTGGTAACATCGACCGCCTCCGTAATCGGGCATGTCGCATCAATGAACTTTGGACTTGCTTTAAAAAGCCTTCTTGAGATACGCGCTCATAGCATCGCACTCACGGAGGCGGAGTTGAAGGCTCCTGGCAGAGAGGTTTCCTACATTGCTAGAGCACAAGATTGGCTAAAGACCTCTTAGCCCGGGGATGGGTTAGTAAGCATCCGTTAGGGTGAAATTTCTGGTATAATATTCCATTCAATGCCAGTCCAATCGACTACTTTTGAGCCTGAATAATGGTACAGTAAAAACAATTATAGCGAGCAGCCAGAGGCCTGAAAATAGGAGATACGAGCACAATGCTCGCACTAGGAGGTTCAGGGTAATTTAGACACCTATGGAAGGGCGCCATCGATAAGTATGTATTCCTCCTTTCCGTAGGTATGTATTTCCCCCTTCGATACCTAGCGATTTCCAAAATAGATAAGTAACTAATCTTAAAATAGATAGCTATCTATTTTTTTATTGTAGATAATACACTCAAAAGGTTTGCCCTAACCATACCTTTCCTCTTGCACTCTTACTTTTACCTAAAATACCTTCAAATATTTCCCATTTTCATGCAAAAATACCCAGAAATGAGTATTGACAAAAGAACATTCACTTTCTAACTTCACTATTGAGTTTTTGCCATCGCTATGAAAAATACGATCTGAAGCAACGCTCTCCCAGAGAAACGCTAGAAGCGCGTACCAATAGAGGAGGCCCATTTAATAAGTTACCTGCCCAAAGTAAGGTACACCAGATTCGTTTTGAAGCACATCAACCCCAGAAAAGTGCTTATATCTCAATTAAAAGTGATAACCTGAGATTTTTAATTACTGCTGATGCATATCAGCACCAATGTAATTTCGGTGTACCTTAATCGATTTTCCCTGTGAGGAAAAGCTTTTTCGGGTATCAAAAACCCTTTTTCCCCTTCTTTCACAGGCGGCTTTTTGAAGAAAAAGCAGGGGAAAGCAACTACAACATGTATTTATTCCATCAGCGAAGGCAGAAAGGAGGGCATGAATCAGGTGGTTACAGGCTTCTACCAGTCCGGAGGTGAATATCTCGGGCGCTTTGCCAATGGCTAACGTCCAGGCGAATAAACTGGCGCAGGCAATCAGAAAGCTGAGCGCGGCGGTAGTTTTCGCGGCAGAAATAACAATTTTTGGCAGGTCTTTTATTTTTAGTTCCCGATACACCAGAAAGCCGACCGCCGCCGCATACACTACCGCTACGGCAGAGGCTTCCGTAGCCGTAAATATCCCGCCCATAATGCCCGCGAAGATGATGATGACCAGGATGATCGAAAATACAGCACCAAATCCGCTTTCTCTCACTTCCCTGAAACTTGCTCTGGGTTCCTTTACTATGGCCATTTTTCTGGTAATAAAACCGCTTACCAATGCCAGTCCGGCACCCACCAGAATGCCCGGCATGACTCCCCCCAGGAATAGTTTCTCAATGGAAACATTGGCAATGGTGCCATAAATGATCAGGATAATGCTGGGCGGAATTAAGGCGCCGGTAGTGCCCGAACAGGCGGCCAGTGCTGTGGCAAAGGCCCGGCTGTACCCTTTTTTTTCCAAAGCTGGTATCATGATGCTGCCCACAGCGGCGCAGGTAGCTGCCGAAGCCCCCGATACCGCCCCGAACATCTGCGACGATACGGTAGTTACCGCAGGCATGCCAGACCGGTGATGCCCGATCAGGGCTTTTACAAACCGTACCAGGCGTTGCGATAGTCCGCCGTAATTCATCAGTTCTCCCGCTAAAATAAAAAATGGTACGGCCAGGAATGAATAAAAGGAAGACAGGGAGCGGGTGGTTTCCAAACCTACCATAATGGGGTCAACGCCCATATACAACAAAGCCGCCAACGATGACAAAAGCATACAAAAAGCCACCGGCACATCCAGGATAAGTAATACCAGAAAAGTAAGGATTAATACCGTGCTCATAATTTCTTTGTTTTAAACTTTGGTAGCTGATTTAGCATGAGGCTTAGGCTTTTTCTTTTTAGTTAAAACCATTTGTATGGAGTAATACAACATCAGCATGCATCCTATGGGGCAGGCCGCATACACAAATGCCCGGGATATCTCAGTGGCGGGCATTACCCAGGCGCGAATCTGCCAGGTAACAATCGTACTGTAGTACAATAAAACGGAGATGGTGGCGATGCTTAGTACCTGCTGAATAATTACAAATACCCGCCGGGTTTTTCCGGTTAATTTGTCAAGAAGAAAATTGAGTACATAATGCGATTTTTCTTTTACTGCCAGGCCCGCGCCCAGAAAAGTGAGCCATACCAGCAGGATCTGGGCGGTTTCATCGGCCCAGTACAGTGAAAAATTGAGCAGAAACCGGCAGAATACATTGGCGGCCACCACCAGGGTCATGCTCATCATAATAGTGACCAGCATTGCTCGGAGAAGTTTATCAATCACTGACATGAGTAGTACTTTTCTGGGTGATGCGTTCGTATAGCGTTCTTGACACACCGGGATACATGCTGAAAAACTGACCATGCACCGCCTTTACCGATTTGATAAAGGCTTCTTTGTCGGATAAATAATTGATCCTGACGTGCTGCTGCTCCATTCGCGCCAGTGCCTGCTCGGTGGTTTCCTCCCATATGGCATCGTATTGGGCATTGATGGCTTTGGCAACTATCAGAATTCTGTTTTTATATTTAGGCTGTAAACGGTTCAGCCACGAGGCATTGGCTACCAGCACATGCTGGTCGGTAGAGTGCTCGGTAAGGGTAAAGCAATTGCACCCGGTTTCCTGATAATTATACGATTCAAAAACTTTGGCGCTGTTTTCCGCGCCATCTACCACCCCTGTTTTTAAAGCCTGATACAACTCTGAAAAGGGGATGGGCGTGGCACTTGCTCCCATGGCGTTGATGGAACTGATCATCACTGGGCTTTCCATAACGCGAATCTTGAGTCCGCCGAATCCTTCCTGTGTATCGGCACAGGGTTTGTCAGTCGGAAACTTGTAGAATATGTTCCGAAAGCCGGCGCTGTAGAAGTTCAACCCCTGCAAATTATGTCTGGTTAACATATTCAGCATCTCCTGCCCGATTTCGCCCTGTAATACCCCCTGGTGGTGGGCTTTGTTGACAAACAGATAGGGGAGGTTCAGAATAGAATAGGCAGGTTCGATGGTAGTGACTACGGAAGTGTTGACCTGTACTACTTCTACCGCCCCAAAAAAGCAGGCCTCCAGCAGTTGCCTTTCGGTACCGATGGAGCCCTGATCGTAAAAGTTTACTTTGATTTCTCCCGCGCTGATATCATCTGCCGGAGATGCCTTTTCCAGTTCCTCTTTAAACAGGTGAGAGGCTTCCCAGATTTTGGTATCAGGTTTCAGTTCCAGCGCCAGCCGGAACGTTAACTGAGGTGAATCATGGGTCATGCTTTCCTGTTTTTCAGCACAACTAAAACACAGGCACACAATCGATAGCGTCAGTTGCTGGTACCACTTCATAACTATGTATTAGGTTGTTGTTTTTTATGCCTTTCTATACTCAAATCGGCTGTACTTTAATTAATATTTCCTTGTCCGGTGATACTGTTAGCGGGTTTTTCAAAGCCCTGCCCATGCCTTCCCAGCAAACCTCCATCAGGTCGTGGTGCTGTAGCCGGATTTGCTCGCCGAAACTAAACGCATCGGCACCCATAAAATGCACATGTGCCTGGAAAGGAATCCGGTGGCCAGCATATTTAAAGTGATGATACTCTAAATTCGTCAGGCTGTGCGCCATATGCTGTTCGCCGGTATGAATTTCCTTCTGCCATATGGTTTCTCCTCCTCTGAGTATGCGGACGGTACCCGTAATATCCTGAAAGTCGTGGCCAATGACCAGTTCCGGGCCAATGGCACAACTCCGCAGTTTAGAGGGCGCCAGATACAGATAGTTTTTTTGCTCCATCTGATGGTCAGAAAACTCGTTGGCGGTGCAAAAGCCTATCCTTCGGGGCTGCCTATTTGCATCCACCACATAAACGCCTGCCACTTCGGGTTCTTCCCCGCCATCGTCAGCATACGGAGGGATTTCCAGCGGTTGCCCATGGCCGCATAGCACGTCGCCCTGCCCTTTATAGAACCATTCAGGTTGTACCCCGATTTCGTGGGCAGCAGGCCGGCCGCCCTGTACACCCCACTGGTACATTTTCATGCTATCAGTCAGCTTATCCTGCGTTACCTGGTGCATACTTTGCCGGTTCTTCGCACTGCTCTGGTGGGTAAGGCCCGTACCGGAAACAATGCACGCAGATGGATTTTCAGGGTGATCAAAAGCCGGCAGCAAACGCCAGGGAGCCTGCTGCTGGTATACCTCCTGATAATCCAGTTCCTCACTGGTCAGCAGGGTTTCCGCATATTGCTTTAATGTTTTTCTATGGGAAAGGGCCTGTAGGGCCAGTTCGTAGGTGGAGCGCACCGTTCTCAACAGAATTAACCGGGGTTCTTTTACCAGAGCTACCCGTCGGCCTTGTCGCGCGTGTGCTATTTGCACCAGTCGTATGGTATCGTTCATCATTTAAAGGAGGTTATTGGGCTGTCCAGCCACCGTCTATACTAAAACTGGCACCGGTAACATAACTGGAGGCAGGACTGGCCAGGTACAGGGCCATGCCGCCAATCTCATACAGTTCGCCCCAGCGGCCTACCGGTATTTTATTAATAAACGCCTGATATTTCTCAGGATCGCTGGTGAGGGGCAGATTCATTTCCGTTGCAAAAGGTCCGGGAAGAATCGCGTTGACGTTAATCCGGTCTTTGGTCAGTTCTATCGCCAGCGAGCGGGTCATTTGTATAATGGCACCCTTGCTGGTAGCATAAGGGGTACGCTCCGGAATGGCCACCACCGACAGCATGGAACCTACATTGATAATTCTGCCATAGCCTTTCTTTTTCATATGGGGCACCACTTCCCGGCAGGCCAGCCAGGCGCCGGTTACATTAATTTGCTGTACCTGGTTAAAATCGGCCAGCGACAATTCCTCTATCGGTCCCCTGATGTTGATACCAGCCGAATTAATCAGGATGTCGATGCTGCCAAATTCCGCTACCGTACGTTGTACTGCCTCTTTTACACTTTCCTCCTGCGTAATGTCGCAGGCAGTACTGATACAGGGCACATCATACTGTTCACAAATCGTTTCCACGGCCTGCCGGTTGTTTTTTTCGTTGCGGGCCGCGATAGAAATGCGGGCGCCTGCTTCGGCCAGGGCTTCTGCCATGGCAAGTCCTAATCCCCGGTTACCACCGATAACCAGGGCTACCTGTCCGTCTAGTTTAAATAAATCCAGGATCTTTTTTTCCATCAGTCTTTTTATTGGCTTATTCTATAATATTAAAATGTTCCAGGTAATCATTTTTAAGGGTAAGTCCTACACCAGGTTTTTTGTCATCCAACTGAAGCGTACCATTTTCAGCGATAATTTCTCCGTCGAAGATGTACCAGAACATTTCGTTACCCACTTCAATTTCTGTTTGGGGGAAATACTCTGCCATGGGGCTGGCAAATGAACTCATTGCCACATGCAGGTTGTGCATTTGTCCGCCATGCGGGATCACCTCAACGCCGTGTACCTGTGCCATGTTACAAATTTTCTGTGCTTCGGTAAAGCCGCCCACCCGGTTGGTGTCGAACTGGAAAATATCCAATGCCTGTGTTTGCAGCAGGTCATGAAATCCGTATCGGGTAAATTCATGCTCTCCCCCCGAGATAGGAATGTCGGTATATTGCTTTAGTTTGGCGAAATTTTGTATTTCATCGGGGAGCAGCAATTCTTCTGCCCATCGGGGCTGATATTTTTCAATGGCCTGTAAAAACCGTTTGGCATACGGAAAGTTAAAGCCC
Source organism: Cyclobacteriaceae bacterium (assembly GCA_041745535.1). GTDB lineage: Bacteria > Bacteroidota > Bacteroidia > Cytophagales > Cyclobacteriaceae > JBGTIS01. The sequence goes on from JBGTIS010000040.1 coordinate 6,617, forward strand.
ATATAGGCTTCTACCATTACATCAACGTCGTTGCCCACGGTTTCCCGCACCACTTTTACCATTTCAATATTCTTTTTCATCCCGGCCAGTCCTTCGGTAATAGGGTAACCGCACCGCAGCTTCATCCCCTTAAAGCCCTGTTCCTTGTACTGTGCGGCTTCCTGTTGCAGGCTATCCAGGTCGCGGGTATAGAGGCGGCTGTAGTAAGCGGGAATGGCTTCTTTGGTGCGGCCGCCGAGCAGCATAAATACCGGTTGTCGCATCACCTTACCTTTAATATCCCACAAGGCGATATCCACGGCACTGATGGCGGCCAGGACAGCCCCCTTTCTGCCATAGGCAATGGTGGATCGGTACATTTTTTCGAACAGGTATTCGGTGTTCAGCGGATTTTCGTTTACTAAAAGCTGCGATAACTTGGCATCGATAATGTTTTTGGTGATATCCGGACACAGACCGGCATTGCCAATGCCCACTGTGCCATCATCGGTTTCTATTTCAACCACCAGCCAGCTGAAAAAGCGGAAAGGTGCCTGAGAATCTTTCTGAAAGGGGAGTGCACTAAGGGGGGTAGCGAAAATGGTGTCGCTGGTTTTAACAGGTCCCTGCCATTGGTAAAGTTTTGTCTTTATGCGCTGTATTCTCATAGTTTGTTTTTTGATTTAATTATCTGATTAATAATCCGATATGCAGAAAAAGGCAGGGCATCCCAACTATTGCCTTTTGTGGCAAACCTGCCCGGCCTTTTTCTGAACAGTTTACTTACCAGGTAAGTCGCAGCAGCGATACGCCCTGACGGGGCAATTCCATCTTTATCACCGCTGCTCCATCTTTGATTTTTACCCACTCCGGTGAAGCAAGCATTTGCAGTTGCCCTGCTTTTTCCAGTTGCGCGACCTGTTCCGCGGAAGGATTTTGTGGCGATCCCATGGCCTTCCACACTTCGTAGGAATTGCTGTTTTCCTTATCTATTCGGTAATGGTGCAACAACGCCTGGCTTACGGGAATGCTCTGCAGGTTAACTGTTACGGTTGAGGCCGGTGCGTCCACATTATCATCGTGGTAGTTCCACACCATGACGGTGGCGGCATGTTCATCTTTGGCCGCGATGGCGTTGATGTCCGGCTGCCCGCCCCTCACACTTTCGTCGCGTACCTTTTCAAAATCATAGGCAAGCCCATCGTTTGTACTTGCCGATAAGTTACTGCTTGCGCTTTCTGTGGGCATGTTGCTTACCTCCACCCGGTTGCCCTGCATCATGCCAAACATGCGGAACACATTCAGCACAGGCTTATCCACACCATTGGTGGCCATATCGCGGAATCCCGCATACCAGGGCTGGTTTTCAAATTCGAACCCCCAGGTAACCGCACCCAGCAAATTCACACCATAATGATCGGCCAGGTCATATTTGCGGGCAAAAGAAGCGGCGGTATAACTGGAATACATGGTGCCGTTCCGGTAGGCATTGTGCGGATAGTACTGTTCTGAACAGGCCGCGCAACCTTCCGGATCAGATTCGCCAATAATGATGGGCAAATCTTTTAACTGAGGAAAAGAGGCCACTATTTCGAAGCCCTTGTCGATGTCGCGCAACTGCTTGCCCATGTCCATCTGCACGACCTCATCCACCACTTTCGGGCTGCCTTTGGCATGGAAGGTAATAAAATCAAGTGGCGCACCGGTTTTGCCGGTTACATGGTTTTTGCCATTGACAATGTGTTCCAAAAATGTGGTAAGAAACTCAGCTGCCTTTTCCGATCCCGGGCCGGTAGTTTCCGGGCCACCCATTTTGGCAGTTGGCAGGGCACGCTTCACGGCATCGGCCGTGTAATCGTATAATTTAATATATTCCTCCGTGGTTCCCTGCCAGTAACCAATATTAGGCTCATTCCACAATTCCCAGTACCATTCTTCCACTTCCGCTTTGCCATAGCGGTCTACACTATGCCGCACCCATTGGTACACGAGTTCAGCCCATTTTTCATAATCTTCGGGTGGATATGCCCAGCCGGTGAATATATTGCCATACTGGGCACCCGGTGCCCAGTGGTGCCGATATGGTTCAGGTTTTGACGAAAGGGCTTTGGGCATAAAACCAATTTGAGCCATAGGCCGCATGCCCCTTTCAATGTAGGTATCAAAAATTTTATCAATGATAGTCCAGTCGTACACTGGGTTTCCTTTTTTATCTTCGGTATAGGCATTGGAAGATCCCCATTTGAGGGCATCGCGCTTACCTTCGTCGGTAACCAGCAAACTATGCGCCCGCACATTTACCGGTACCGGACTCAAAGCCGCCATTTCAGAAAGCAGCTTTTGGCCATCTTTCATATAGGTATAATTGGGTTCGTCGTACCCCCACCAGGCCCAGATGGGTTTCATGGCCCCTTTTTCTTTATTAAAATCAACATGAATGGAAACCTTATCCGATTCTTTTGGAGTGGTTTGGGCAAAGCAGAAAGGAGCGCATATCATGCTTAATAAAAAGCAGATAGTCATCCTCAAAAATTGAATAGAATGTTTTTGTGTCATGGGTTAAAATATTTATTGGTTGGTTTCATTTTCTTTGGTAACACCTGAAGGTAATCTAAAATTAGCCAATTAGTTACCATAACCAGGATTTTGTGCAAGGTTCGGATTTCGGCTGGTTTCTATAGCCGGAATGGGGAAAAGCACATGGTGATCACTGGCATTGGCAATTCCGTGCTGCTGGGCAAAGCTGATCAGCCGGTCATGCCGAAGCAGATCCCAGCGGTAATGGCCTTCGCCGATAAATTCACTGAGGCGCTCATCGAGGATAGCATCTCTGAACTGAGACTGGTTCAGGCCGGACAAATCCGGGTATACACTGTCAGGTTGTTCCTGTGTGGTACCCACCCCCCGGGCACGCTGCCGCACCATGTTGATAGCAGCATAGGCTTCCGGGGTAGGACCTCCATTGGCTTCATTTACCGCTTCCGCGTAGGTAAGCAATATATCAGAATATCGGATAATGGGGAAATCCACCCCTTCTCTCAGCAAGCCGGAACCAAAATCCACATGATGGTATTTCACTATAAAAGGCGCATACATTTGTACGGGTTCATTCACCAGTACACTGGTGCCTTGGGTGTAATAATAAGGCATTTCATTCCGCATGGTCCACCATTTTCGATAAGTGGCCGGCGTAGATTCAAAAACATCTTTCTTCACCTGGAAAATCACGAGGTCTTTCAGGTAATGGAACTGAACCGTAGTGCCATCCGGGGTAGACTGTTGCGGAGGACCAAACAAATAAATCATTCTGGTTTGGAAAAGCCCGGAAGTAGCATTGGCATTGCCCCCATGCTGAATAGAAAAGATCAGCTCTTCTCCATTGCTAAAGTCAGGATCTGTAATGTTTTCATAGTCATCAAACAAACCGAAAACACCCAGGTCCATTACTTTTTTCGCTTCCGCGGCAGCGTTCTGACAATCGCGTTGTTGCAGATATACTTTTGCCAGCAGGGCGGTTGCTGCCGCAGCAGTGGCCCTGCCCGCCGTATGATCGCCGCTGTTGTAAGGACCCATTTCTTCCACTGCCTGCTGCAGATCGGTAATAATCTGGGCATACACTTCTTCTTCCGTATTTCGGGGCTTGTCTGTTTCGCTTAAATCGATGGTAGGATTTGTATAGATGGGCACCCCGCCAAAAATACGGACCAGATTAAAATAAAATAATGCCCGCAGGAATTTGGTCTGCCCGCTGATGGATGCTTTCACATTATCAGCGATGGGTGCCTCTTCCAGCTTGTTAATGAGAAAATTAGCCCGGTTGATGGCCAGATAAAAACGCTCCCAGGCGGTAAACAATTCATTGGCATCGGCGGTCCAGGAAAAGGTATTCCATTCGGTATCCAGGGCCGATCTGTCGCCCGATCCGTTGGCGGAACCACCACCTATTAAGATGCCACCGCCTACATCAGCCAGTGAAATCATCTGGCCGTCTCGGTAGCTGTCGTCCCACAGTCGATTA
>JBGTIS010000041.1:0-54101 GCA_041745535.1 Cyclobacteriaceae bacterium
GTCCGTTATATCTTGCCATAATAAATATTTCTCTTCAAGTAGTTTATTAAAATTAAACCCGGCGTCTTTTAGGAGGACGACATCCGTTGTGGGGTAAAGGGGTAACATCCTGGATAGATGTTATTTCAATACCACTATTCTGAATAGTACGAATAGCGGATTCTCTTCCTGCTCCTGGTCCTTTAATAAACACTTCAACTTTTCGAAGCCCCAGGTCATAGGCAGCCTGTGCGCAGTTTGACGCGGCCATTTGGGCAGCATAAGGTGTGTTCTTCTTAGAACCTTTAAATCCCATTTTACCAGCGGAAGCCCAGGAAATTACCTGACCGGCACCATTGGTCATCGAAATAATGATATTATTGAATGAAGCTTTGATGTGTGCCTGACCAACCTGATCGACAACCACTACTCGCTTTTTTGCTTTATCTTTCCTTTTTTGCGCCATGTTTCAGTTTTAGTTGTTTGTTAATAGCTATTAGTTAATAAGTGATTTCCTAATAACTATTACAATTAACATATTATTATTTAGTAGCTTTCTTTTTATTAGCAACAGTCTTTCTTTTACCTTTTCTGGTTCTGGCGTTATTTTTTGTCCGCTGTCCCCTTACCGGCAAACCTTTTCTATGCCGAAGTCCACGGTAGCATCCAATATCCAAAAGCCGCTTAATACTAAGTTGCACTTCAGATTTCAGCACGCCCTCCACTTTAAACTCCTCAGCAATAATAGATCGGATTACGTTAGCTTCCTCATCTGTCCATTCACCAACCTTTCTGTTAACGTCTATGTCCGCTTTCTGTAATATGGCTTGGGCAGAACTTTTCCCAATGCCGTAAATATAGGTTAACCCTATTTCACCTCGTTTATTTGTTGGTATATCTACGCCAGCAATTCTAGCCATGTTTTAAAAATTTATCTTTGTTTTAACGATGATTCCAAATCTTACCCTTGTCGTTGTTTAAACCTCGGGTTTTTTTTGTTAATTACATACAGCTTGCCTTTTCGCCGAACAATTTTGCATTCGACACTGCGCTTTTTTACAGATGCTCTAACTTTCATGTGTCTATAATTTTGATTTTATTGGTCACATGGAACCTCGCCTAATAGCCATTTCAGTGTATGAAAAACTATTTTCAGGCTCGGTTTCATATTTTTATTTATTTATATCGGTAAACAATTCGTCCTTTGGTTAAATCATAAGGCGACATTTCCAGTTTTACTTTATCGCCAGGCAGTATTTTTATGTAGTTCATTCTCATTTTACCTGAGATATGCGCAATCACTTCATGACCATTTTCCAGTTCTACCCGAAACATAGCGTTAGATAATGCCTCTGTAATAGTCCCGTCTTGCTCAATGGATGCCTGTTTAGCCATAGTTGATCTTAAATTATTAAAAGTGAGGTTACGCTACTGCCGCATTTTGTGACCTGCCCCTCACTTTACCTGATTTCATAAGCCCCTCATAATGCCGCATCAACAGGTAACTTTCAATTTGCTGTAGGGTATCTAAAATAACACCCACCATAATCAGCAATGACGTACCACCATAAAAATAGGCAAATGCAGTAGTTACTCCGGCCAAATTGGCAAATGCTGGCATAATAGCTACAATAGCTAAAAATATAGATCCTGGTAATGTAATTTTAGAAAGAATACTATCAATGAATTCGCCAGTAGGTTTGCCAGGTTTAATACCAGGCACAAAACCCCCGTTGCGTTTCATGTCATCGGCAATCTGACTTGAATTTACCGTAATCGCGGTATAGAAAAATGTAAATAATATAATCAACACTGAAAACAGCACATTATATTGCCAGGTGGTAAAGTCAGAAAACGCTCTGCCCACCGAGGCTGCCAAATCATTTGAGTCTGCCCATATACCGGCTAGTAATCCTGGTAAGAACATTAACGACTGAGCAAATATTATTGGCATTACCCCTGCTGAGTTCACTCTTAAAGGAATATACTGGCGCTGTCCGCCATACACTTTATTCCCTACTACCTGCTTGGCATATTGAACCGGGATTCTCCGTACCGCCTGGGTCAGCATTACAACACCCATTACCACAAAGAACAAAGCAATAATTTCTATCAGGAACAACAGCATGCCATTCATACCCTTAGATGCCCCTTCAGCAATCAGTGCTGCCGGGAACCTGGAGATGATACCAATCATAATGAGCATGGATATGCCATTCCCAATACCTTTGTCGGTAATTTTTTCGCCCAACCACATACAGAAAATTGTACCGGAGGTTAAGATAATAACAGCCGCTACCCTAAAAAACCAGGGATCCATCAAAATCGCCTCCGCGGGAATGGTAGTTAAATAACCGAAACCCTGGAAAATTGTAATAGCAATGGTAAGCACCCGGGTAATCTGGTTAATTTTTTTCCTTCCCGAGTCACCTTCTTTTTGTAGTTTCTGAAAATATGGAACGGCTACTGTTAATAACTGAATAACAATAGACGCCGAAATGTAGGGCATAATACCCAGCCCAAAGATAGCCGCGTTGCTGAAAGCTCCGCCAAGAAATGTATCAAGAAGACCAAAAATACCACCAGGATTCGCGTTAAGTTTTGACGGATCCACACCGGGAAGAACCACAAATGATCCTAAACGGAAAATAGCCAGAAAACCTAAAGTATTAAGAATTCTGGTCCGCAATTCTTCTATAGCAAAAATATTCCTGATTGTACTAAAGAACTTCTTCATAACTTATATTTTACTTATTTTACCACCCGCATCCTCAATAGCTTTTGTGGCTCCTTTTGAAAAGGCATGTGCTTCAACTTCCAGTTGCTTTTCCAGCGCGCCATTACCCAATATTTTCACTTTGTCTTTTTTATTAACAAGTCCTGCGGCAATCAGTTCAGACAAGGCAATTTGATTTTTTCCAATAGCTTCAGAAATAGTTTGCAAACGGCTGATGTCAATCACCTTATATACAACTTTATTGGGGCTGTTAAAACCAAATTTAGGCACCCGGCGCTGCAAAGGCATTTGCCCACCTTCAAATCCGAATTTCACTTTATATCCAGATCGAGACTGGGCTCCTTTATGGCCTCGCCCTGCTGTTCCCGCTAACCCTGATCCTTGTCCACGGCCACGACGTTTGTTGGTTCTTACTGATCCTTTGGCAGGCTTTAAAGTACTTAAGTCCATAATTTCTTAAATTTCTGTTGTATTAACAAGATGTGATACCTTATTTACCATACCCAGTATTTGGGGTGTGCCTTCTACTTCCACACTTTTATTAATTTTGCCCAAACCAAGCGCCTTGATAGTAGCTTTCTGTCTTTTGGGTTTATCAATCGTGCTCTTAACTTGAGTAATCCTTATCTTTGTCATGATATCTATCCGTTGAAAACTTTTTCAAGTGAAATACCTCGTTGTTCCGCAATGGTAAATGGGTCTCTCATATTTGCCAGTGCGTCAAAAGTAGCTTTTACCACGTTGTGCGGGTTTGATGATCCTTTTGATTTAGCCAGCACGTCGGTAATACCAGCGCTTTCTAAAACGGCACGCATCGCGCCTCCGGCAATTACACCAGTACCAGGAGCAGCTGGCTTTAGTAATACAAACCCACCTCCAAATTTTCCAATGGCTTCATGCGGAACAGTTCCCTTAAAAACGGGTACTTTTACCAAATTCTTTTTCGCATCATCAATCCCTTTGGTGATGGAATCGGTAACTTCGTTAGCTTTTCCTAATCCGTAACCTACCACACCTTCGCCATTTCCAACCACTACGATAGCGGAAAAACTAAATCGACGTCCACCTTTTACTACTTTAGCTACCCGCTTGATGGCTACTACTCGTTCTTTCAGATCGATTTCGCTTGCTTTTACAGACTTAATGTTATTTTGCGACATATGCTTTTAAAATTTTAAACCTCCTTCTCGGGCACCTTCCGCCAATGCTTTTACCTTACCATGATACAGGTATCCACTTCTATCGAAAACAATAGTGGATACACCGCTTTCCATGGCTTTTTCCGCGATCTTCTTTCCTACTTCTTTAGAAACGGCAACTGTAGCATTGTTGGTTGAACCCAGCTCAAAAGATGATGAATGGGCCAATGTATGTCCCTTTGTATCATCAATCAGTTGCGCGTAAATTCCTTTGGTACTTTTAAATACCGACAACCGAGGCTTTTCCTGAGTTCCCTGAATTTTTTTCCGGATGCCTCTTCTTATTTTTAATCTTCTACTTATTTTATTTGTAGCCATTTTAAACGGGATTATTTGGATGCTGTTTTACCAGCTTTACGTCTCACCTTTTCACCAACGAATCGGATCCCCTTACCTTTATATGGTTCAACTGGTCGCAACGACTTAATTTTAGCAGCTACCTGCCCAATGAGTTGTTTGTCATAACCTTCCAGGGTTACCACAGGGTTTTTACCTTTGGCGGTTTCTGCTTTCACTGAAATACCTTCAGGAACCTGTAGATAAATAATATGGGAATAACCCACACTAAGTTCCAGAATGTCGCCCTGGGAGCTAGCTTTGTAACCAACCCCTACCAGTTCCAATTCTCTCTTGTAGCCATTGCTTACTCCTTCTACCATATTGTTTAACAGCGAACGATATAAGCCATGCATTGCCTTATGACGCTTTTGCTCAGTAGGGCGTTGAATGGTTATTTCTCCGTCTTTGACATCAACAGTGATGTCGCGGTCTATCGTTTGAACGAGAACTCCTTTAGGTCCTTTAACCTCTACAACATTATTCTTGTTGTTCACGGTTACACCATTGGGAATAGTTATGGGTAGCTTTCCTATTCTTGACATTTCTTTGTGTTATAAATTAATATACATAACAAAGAACCTCTCCACCAACGTTCAGGTTTTTAGCTTCTTTATCAGTGATTACACCTTTCGGGGTTGATAAAATAGCGATACCAAGACCGTTTAATACGCGGGGCAGGTTCTCAACATTTACATATTTCCTAAGACCTGGCTTACTGATACGTTCAAGATGAACAATAGCGGAAGCCTTATTAGCAGGATTATATTTCAGCGCGATTTTAATGGTACCCTGCACATTCGCTTCATCATCAAACTTGTAGTTCTGAATATATCCTTTCTCGTGAAGAACTTTAGTTATCTCCTTTTTTATTTTTGAAGAAGGTAGTTCCACAATCCTATGATTCGCTTTTATAGCGTTTCTTAGTCTGGTTAAATAATCTGCAATCGGGTCTGTCATTGTGTTATAATAAATACCTCCCATATTTTTGGGAGCGCAAATTTAAGTAAGTTTTTACAGTAATAAAACTTTAGTATTTGTTTTTTACCAGCTTGCTTTAGTAATTCCAGGAATCTTGCCATTATTGGCCATTTCCCTGAATATAACTCTGGAAATACCAAACTTCCGCATGTATCCTTTGGGGCGTCCTGTTAATTTACACCGGTTATGTAACCGGACTGGAGACGCGTTTTTAGGAAGTTTATCCAATGCTTCATAATCACCAGCTTCTTTTAACTCCCAGCGCTTTTTAGCATATCTCTCTACAAGCTTCTCTCTTTTTTTCTCTCTTGCTATGATTGATTTTTTTGCCATGTTAATTATTTTTTCTATCGGAAAAGGGCATACCGAATGCTTTTAACAATTCATAGCATTCTTCATCAGTATTTGCTGTGGTAACAAAACTAATGTCCATACCCGAAATTCTATTTACTTTTTCAATACTGATTTCAGGAAAAATGATTTGTTCTTTTACTCCTAATGTATAATTGCCTCTTCCATCGAAGCTTTTATCATTAATACCACGAAAATCTCTTACCCGCGGTAAAGCAACTGACATCAGTCGATCCATAAATTCGTACATTTTATCACCGCGAAGGGTTACTTTCGCGCCAATAGGCATGAACTCACGCAACTTGAAGTTAGAGATTGAATTTTTTGCGATGGTTGGAACCGCCTTCTGGCCGGTTATGGTTGTTAATTCTTCCACACCCACATCAACCAGTTTTTTATCGGCAACCGCATCCCCAATACCTTTATTAACACTTATTTTTGTTAATTTAGGTACCTGCATGATAGACTTATACTGAAACTTTTCTTTCAGTGCCGGAACAATTTCCTTAAAATATTTTTCTTTTAATCTTGGACTAGCCATGGCTTATAATTTCTCCAGTTTTTTTCGAGTATCGATTCAATTTTCCTTTATCATCGTGCTTCCTTCCAACTTTGGTTGGTTCTCCTGATGCAGGATCAATCAACATTAAATTGCTGATATGGATCGGAGCTTCCTGTTCAGATCGGCCACCCTGGGTATTTTCGGCGGAAGGCTTTACGTGTTTGGTCACCAAATTTACGCCTTCTACAATAGCTTTATCTTTTGAAGAAAGAATTTCCAGAACCTTACCTTGTTTTCCTTTAGAATTACCGGATATCACAACAACGGTGTCGTCTTTCTTTATCCGAGATTTTCTGGGTTTTGTATTTTTTACCTTTACCATAATTATAACACTTCAGGCGCTAATGAAACAATTTTCATGAACTGTTTTTCTCTTAACTCTCTGGCCACCGGACCAAAAATACGGGTACCCCGAGGCTCATTATTGGCATTAAGCAGTACAGCGGCATTTTCCTCAAAACGAATATAAGAACCATCTTTTCGTCTGGTTTCTTTTTTTGTCCGGACAACCACCGCTTTTGAAACGGTTCCTTTCTTCAGGTTACTGGAGGAAATAGCCGATTTCACAGTAACGATAATGGTATCGCCCACTCCTGCATACTTTTTCTTGGTTCCACCCAGTACGCGGATACACAAAACTTCTTTCGCGCCGCTGTTATCCGCTACATTTAAACGGGATTCTTGTTGTATCATTTTTATTTAGCTCTTTCAATGATTTCTACTAATCTCCAGCGTTTATTCTTGCTCAACGGACGGGTTTCCATAATTTTAACCATATCGCCAATGCCACAGTCATTCTTTTCATCGTGAGCCATAAATCTGGTTGTCTTGCGTATAAACTTTTCGTAAATCGGGTGTTTTACCCTCCGCTGTACAGCAACTACAATCGATTTGTCCATTTTGTTGCTAACAACCTGTCCTATTCTTTCTTTTCTGAGGTTTCGAGTTTCCATAGGTACTTATTTAGCTGATTCTCTCTGTGTTAATGCCGTTTTCAATCGGGCAATCAGCCTTCTGGCATGTCTGATTCTTATTGGATTTTCAATTGGAGAAATAGCGTGGGCGAATCTTGTCTTTTGCAGGCTCTCTTGCTCTGCCTGAAGTTTCTCCCGGATTTCGCCTTCCGATAATGATTTTATTTCACTGTTTTTCATAACCTTAAATTATCCAACGTAATCTTTTCGAACAACAAACCTGGTTTTAATGGGCAACTTCTGCGCTGCCAGTCGCATTGCTTCTTCAGCAGCGGCTTTGCTCACCCCGCCAGCTTCAAATAAGATGGTACCCGGTTTAATAACAGCCACCCAGTATTCGGGAGCTCCTTTACCTTTTCCCATCCTTACTTCAGCAGGTTTTTTGGTTACAGGTTTATCTGGAAATATTCTGATCCAAACCTGACCTTCTCGTTTCAGGAAACGAGTCATGGCGATACGCGCGGCTTCAATTTGCCTGCTGGTAATCCATGCCGGCTCCTGGGATTTCAATCCAAATGTACCGAAAGCCAATGTATAACCTCTTTGGGCAATACCTCTTACCCTACCTTTTTGTTGTTTTCTAAATTTGGTCCGCTTTGGTTGTAACATCTTTTCTAATTTTTATCCCAACAGTTTGGTATATATATTATTTTCTTTTTCTTCTGGAACCGCCACCACCATCTCTATCTCTATCTCTGCGGCGTCCGCCACCACCTTTTGGCGCGTTTCGACCAGGACCAGCATTTGTTCCTGACTGAAGTCCTATATTAGGAGACAAATCACGCTTTCCAAAAACTTCGCCTTTGAATACCCATACTTTCACACCAATTTTACCATACACGGTATTGGCTTCAGCAATAGCGTAATCAATATCGGCACGTAACGTATGTAAAGGAATTCTTCCCTCTTTGTATTGCTCGGAACGGGCCATTTCAGCACCCCCCAACCGGCCTGAAACCAGCACTTTAATCCCTTCGGCACCTACCCGCATGGCAGAACTGATTGCCTGCTTCATGGCTCTTCTGTAGGAAATTCTGGCTTCTAACTGCTGAGCAATAGAAGCTGCCACCAGGTTAGCGTCCAGTTCGGGACGTTTGATCTCAAAAATGTTGATCTGAACTTCCTTACCGGTAAGTTTTTTCAACTCTTCTTTTATTTTATCAACTTCAGAACCACCTTTTCCAATCACCACACCTGGGCGGGCAGTATGAATAGTAAGTGTGATTCTTTTTAAAGTTCTTTCAATAATGACTTTAGAAACACCACCACGGGGCAATCTAACATCCACATATTTTCTGATGTTAAAATCCTCAACCAGCTTATCAGAAAAACTCTTTCCGCCATACCAGTTAGAATCCCAACCATTAATTATTCCTAGTCTTAAACCAATAGGGTTAGCTTTTTGTCCCATTTTATTTAACCTTTTTTATCATTTTTTTCAGTAGCTGTATCCGCTACGGCAGTGTTCAATAAATCTCCCAATTCATCCAGGCTATCAATAACAACCGTTACATGGTTGGAACGCTTCCGGATACGATGCGCGCGTCCTTGTGGTGCGGGTCTTAATCTTTTCAGCATACGTCCACCATCCACAAAAATTTCTTTTATATACAAGTCTGCGTCCTCGAGCCGGGTATCTTCATTCATGTGCTGCCAGTTGGCAATAGCGGAGAACAAAAGCTTCTCAACTTTTTCGGCACCCTCTTTCGGTTCAAATTTCAAAATATTAAGGGCTTCACTTACTTTACGCCCTCTTACCAGGTCGGCCACCAACCTCATTTTACGGGGTGAAGTAGGTACATTATTTAACTTAGCTACTGCTTCCATTATCTTATCGTTTTCCTTTATCCTTTTTAGAAATATGGCCGCGGAAATTTCGGGTAGGTGCGAATTCCCCAAGTTTATGACCCACCATATTTTCTGTTACATAAACCGGAATAAATTTATTACCATTATGGACAGCCATGGTATGACCCACAAAATCAGGTGAAATCATTGACCTTCTTGACCATGTTTTGATCACTGATTTTTTGCCTGAATCATTCATGGCATCCACCTTGTTTTGAAGGCGGTAATCAATATATGGACCTTTTTTTAGTGAACGCGCCATTTATTATTTTACTTTTCTGTTAATGATTAATTTGCTGGATTGCTTTTTCGGGTGACGGGTCTTTTTACCTTTAGCGATCAATCCGTTACGTGAACGTGGATGGCCACCAGATGCCCGTCCTTCACCACCACCCATCGGATGGTCAACAGGATTCATTACCACACCTCTAACTCTGGGTCTGCGCCCTAACCAACGTTTCCTTCCTGCTTTTCCTAAAGTTACGTTCATGTGATCGGCATTGGATACTGAACCTACAGTGGCTATACAGGTGACTAATACCATTCTCATTTCACCAGAAGGAAGTTTCAATGTCGCATACTTGCCTTCACGGGCGACCAACTGCGCATACGAACCGGCACTTCTGGCGAATTGCCCCCCTTTGCCCGGGTGCAACTCTATGTTGTGTACAATAGTACCTAATGGAATTGCTGACAAAGGAAGCGCATTACCAACTTCAGGCGCCACACTTGCGCCACTAATTACCTGCTGACCCACTTTTAAGCCCGAGGGAGCAATAATATAAGCTTTTTCACCATCCGCATAAAACAGAAGGGCTATTCTGGCTGAGCGCATAGGATCATACTCAATAGCACTTACGGTAGCGGGCACATCAAATTTCTTGCGTTTGAAATCAATCAGGCGCATTTTCTTTTTGTGTCCACCCCCCGTGTATCGCATGGTCATGCGTCCCTGGTTGTTTCTTCCCCCACTTCTTTTACGAACTTCAGTAATAAGCGACTTCTCAGGTGTACTTTTAGTAATATCTGAAAAATCAGGTGCTACGCGATGTCTTTGTCCTGGGGTTACTGGTCTTAGTTTTCTTAATGCCATAATTTAATTCTTCAATTTATACGTTACCGTAAAAATCAATAACCTCACCTTCAGCAACTGTAACAATTGCCTTTTTATAAGAGGGCTTCCTTCCTCCCACAACTTTTGATTTGGTGTAACGATTCTTCACTTTTCCACCGTAGATCATGGTGCGTACATTTTTTACTGCTACACCGTATATTTTCTCAATTTCTTTTCGGATCTGGATTTTGTTGGCTTTTTTGTCTACAACAAATCCATAAATTCCTTTCTCGTTCAGGGCAGAAACTTTTTCTGTTACCAGAGGTTTTCTCAAAATGCTCATTTTACTATAAAATGTTGCTAGTTTAAAATACTTTCAATTTCTTTTACGGCTGTTTCACTGAGCACTACCTGGTGGGCGTTTAAGATGTCATAGGTATTAATTTGCCCTGCCGTAATTACTTTTGAGTTTTTCAGATTTCTGCTCGACAAAAACACGTTCTTATCTTCTCCGGTTACTACAAACAAAGATTTCTCATTTGCTAATGATAAACTCTTCAGAATATTAATATACTCTTTTGTTTTCGGCGCGTCCAGCACAAAATCTTCTAATACAACAATTTTCTCGTCTTTTGCTTTGTATGCCAGCGCTGATTTCCTGGCTAATTTCTTAACCTTTTTGTTAAGTTTAAAGCCATAATCTCTGGGTCGGGGACCAAATACAGTACCTCCACCTCTGAAAACAGGAGATTTAATGCTGCCTGCCCGTGCTGTACCAGTACCTTTCTGACGCTTAATTTTTTTGGTAGAACCCGTTATTTCAGCGCGTTCTTTTGATTTGTGAGTACCCTGTCTTCTGTTAGCCAGCGTATTTTTAACATCCAGATAAATGGCGTGGTCATTAGGCTTGATAGCGTAAATATCGTCTAGCAATTCTACCTTTTTGTCGGTACTCTCACCTTTTGTTGTTAATACAGCAACTTTCATTTTATTTCTCAAGTATTACAGTTGAATTTTTTGAACCCGGCACTGGCCCGCTTACAAAAATCAGGTTTTTATCGGCTACTATTTTCATTACCTGCAGGTTTACCACCTTTACCCGTTTGTTTCCGGTTTGCCCGGCCATTCTCATTCCTTTAAATACACGGGAAGGATAAGAACTCGCGCCAATTGAACCTGGTGCCCGGCTTCTGTTATGCTGACCATGTGTAGTTTGACCTACTCCGCCAAATCCATGTCTTTTTACTACCCCCTGAAAACCTTTTCCTTTGGACGTACCAATTACATCCAAAAAATCGCCTTCCTTAAATACCTCTCCTACCAGCACGGATTTTCCTAACTGAACCTGATCTTCAAACTCCACACGGAAATCGCGAAATTCAACCAGCTTCTTTTTTGGGGTTACATTAAGTTTGCTAAAATGACCTCGGATCGCATTGACAGTATGTTTCTCTTTCAAATCACCATATCCAAGTTGTACTGCTGTGTAACCATCGGTATCAATGTTTTTAACCTGGGTAATCACACAAGGCCCAGCCTCGATTACGGTACAGGCAATACTCTTCCCTTCTTTGTCGTAGAAGTTGGTCATACCTAATTTTTTACCTATTATACCGGACATTTTTTGCCTTTATTAAGTTTGTGTTTTTTTTCTTTTTTTAAGCCTTTTTCCGTAAAAGACTGCAAATTTAGTTAATTAAAGTACGATGGCAAAAATTTAGAGCAATTAAATTTTTATATTATCAGAATCTATTTTGTATTTTCCACTTTTAATTTCTGATGGCTCATCGCCTTAGACAAAAAAGAACCAACCTCGATATTAAGATTGGTTCTTTCTTTTATTACAGAAGAATTATCACACTTTAATTTCAACATCAACGCCACTGGGTAATTCAAGTTTCATCAGGGCATCTACTGTTTTTGTGCTGTTTGAATAAATATCTACCAGCCGCTTATAAGTGCAAAGCTGAAACTGCTCTCTGGCCTTTTTATTTACGTGGGGCGATCTCAGTACAGTAAAAATCTGTTTGTTAGTAGGCAACGGAATAGGTCCACTTACTACAGCGCCCGTCGTTTTAACGGCCCTTACAATCTTTTCAGCGGATTTATCCACTAAATTATGATCGTATGATTTAAGTTTAATTCTGATTTTCTGATTCATACTTTTATTTGTATTTTTTAGCTAACAGTTGCACCACTAACTTTTGAAATTATTGTTTCAGCAATACTGTTCGGTACAGGATCATAGTGAGAGAAAGTAAGGGTGGCTACTGCTCTTCCAGAAGAAATAGTACGCAAATCAGTGATATAACCAAATAACTCTGACAACGGCACATCAGCCTTGATCACCTGCGCGCCTCCTTTGGTATCCATACCCCTCATTAGGCCTCTTCTTTTGTTCAAATCACCTGTAACAGGTCCGGTATATTCATCAGGGCAAACCACTTCTACTGCCATAACCGGCTCAAGAATAATAGGCTTGGCTTTTTTCGCCGACACCTTAAATCCGATTCTGGCTGCCATTTCAAATGATAGTGAATCAGAGTCAACATCATGATAAGAACCATGGAAAAGTTTAACCCGCATACTATCGATCGGATATCCGGCTAATGGTCCATTGGACATAGCCGATTCAAATCCTTTTTGTACCGCTGGTATAAACTCACGGGGAATTACACCACCCACAATGGCGTTTTCAAATAACAAGCCTTGCTTTCCATCGTCACGTGGTCCTATTTCAAACACAATGTCGGCGAATTTACCTCTACCACCGGTTTGTTTCTTATAAACCTCTTTATGCTCAATGGTAGCTGTAATGGTTTCTTTATAAGCAACCTGCGGAGCACCCTGGCTGATTTCTACTTTAAATTCCCGCTTCAGACGGTCGATAATAATTTCAAGGTGCAATTCACCCATGCCTTTCAGTACCGTTTGCCCGGTTTCCTGATCAGTCATTACCTGCAGGGTAGGGTCTTCTTCTACCAATTTTGAAATGGCCATGCTCAGTTTATCTACATCTTCCTGTTTTTTAGGTTCAATGGCATAGCCAATTACCGGCTCAGGGAAGCTCATGGACTCAAGCACAATTTTATGCTTTTCGTCACTGAGTGTATCTCCGGTTTTAATATCTTTAAAGCCTACACCAGCCGCAATATCACCTGCTTCTACACGGTTAATTGGATTTTGCTTGTTAGAGTGCATCTGCATTAACCTGGAAATCCTTTCTTTTTTGTCTGTTCTGTTATTATGAATATAAGAACCAGACTCCAGATGACCGGAATATACCCGAAAGAACGCTAACCGTCCTACATATTGGTCTGTGGCAATTTTAAAAGCCAAGGCAGCAAAGGAATCTTCGGGATCAGGATGGCGTAATTCTTCTTTTTCAGTATCAGGATTAATTCCTTTTACAGGAGGCAAATCCACAGGCGAAGGCAGGTATTCACAAACCGCGTCCAGTAATGCCTGCACCCCTTTATTTTTAAATGCGGATCCACACAATACGGGCGAGAATGACATATCAATTACCGCTTTCCGTACAGCAGCCATTACTTCTTCAACAGTGATAGAATCAGGGTCGTCGAAGAACTTCTCCAGCAACTGGTCATCATATTCCGCCACATTCTCGATCAGATTCTGTCTCCATTCGGCAGCAGTTTCTTTCAGATCTTCGGGAATATCAATAAGTTTATAAGTCATTCCCAGGTTATCCTCATCCCAGATAATACCTTTATTGATAATAAGATCAATAACACCGGTAAAATTTTCTTCCGCTCCAATTGGTATTTGCAAAGGAACCGGTTTTGCGTTTAATTTATCTTTAATTTCGGCGACCACATTAAAGAAATCGGCGCCTGCCCTATCCATTTTATTAACAAAACAAATACGGGGGACTTTGTATTTATCAGCCTGGCGCCATACAGTTTCCGACTGTGGTTCCACACCTGAAACTGCACAGAAAAGCGCGATAGCACCGTCTAATACCCTGAGCGAACGTTCCACTTCAACAGTGAAGTCGACGTGTCCGGGAGTATCGATAATGTTTATTCTGTATTCTTTGGTATCGGCAGTTGCCTTTCCCTGCTCAGTAGGATATTTCCAGAATGTAGTAGTAGCAGCAGAAGTAATCGTAATACCTCGCTCCTGCTCCTGTTCCATCCAGTCCATAACCGCGGCACCCTCGTGTACCTCACCAATTTTATAGGTAAGGCCAGTGTAGTACAGAATACGTTCGGTGGTGGTGGTTTTACCGGCATCAAGGTGCGCCATGATGCCTATATTTCTAAGGTTTTTTAAATCTTTCTTCGCCATTATTATTTCTCCTAAAACTTAAAATGTGAAAATGCCCTGTTGGCGTCAGCCATTCTGTGCGTATCATCTTTCTTTTTCACAGCAGCTCCCTCACCTTTTGCCGCCGCGATTACTTCACCGGCAAGTCGTTCAGTCATTGTTTTTTCTCCTCTTGATCTGGAATAACGAATCAGCCATTTAATGCCTAAAGACGTTTTTCTGCTTGGCCGTACTTCAATGGGCACCTGAAACGTAGCGCCTCCTACCCTCCTGCTTTTTACCTCAACAGCAGGCATCACATTGTTTAATGCTTTTTTCCACGTGTCAATGCCGTTTTCCTTGGTTCTGTTTTCTACAATATCAATCGCATCATAGAAAATTTTGTAGGCAACACTTTTTTTGCCATCTACCATCAGGTAGTTCACAAATTTAGTAACCAGGGTATCCTGGTAAATAGGATCAGGAAGTATGTATCGCTTTTTTGGTTTACTTTTTCTCATCGCAATTCTTATTTTTTAGGTTTCTTGGTACCATACTTCGATCGTCCTTGTAAGCGGCCATTTACACCTGCTGTATCTAGGGCGCCACGGATAATATGATATCGAACACCGGGCAGATCTTTTACTCTTCCTCCCCTGATGAGCACAATAGAATGCTCTTGTAAATTATGGCCTTCACCCGGTATGTAGGCATTCACTTCCCTGCCATTGGTTAATCGAACTCTGGCAACTTTCCGCATGGCGGAGTTTGGCTTTTTGGGGGTAGTGGTATACACACGTGTACAAACCCCTCTTCGCTGAGGGCACGACTCCAAGGCCGGAGATTTGGACTTAGACGTCAAAGTTTTTCTACCTTTTCTTATTAACTGCTGTATAGTAGGCATTTAATGAAATATTGAATTTTAATAAGTTTTCTTATCCTCGCAAAATTAGAGGTGCAAAAATATGGAAAATTAGTCGATTTAACCAAGTCAGGTTAATTTTTATACTAATTTTATTTTTATATCAGGCTTCGCCCATGGTACCGCCAAAATTTATTGGAAATTTCGAAGTACTTTCTGCATGTTTTATGGAACCAAAGCTATCTTCATATTTGGAAATATTATCATTCAGAGCATGCAAAAGTCTTTTCGCATGCTCTGGTGTGATAATAATTCTGGCTTTTACTTTGGCTTTGGGCGTTCCCGGCATCAATCTGATAAAATCAATAACAAATTCGCTATTAGAATGCGCGATGGTAGCCAAATTAGCATATTCACCTTCGGCAATTTCTTCCGCAAGTTCAATGCTAATCTGATTTTGGTTGCGTCCTCCTGAACCTGAATGCTGATCTTCTTTATTTTCAGCCATTAGCCTGTGTATTATTAATTATTAGTTTCTAATGTACGTTTGCTTTCACGGAACTCATCTTTTGCTGCTTTCAGCGCGTCGTATTCTTCCTGTGAACCCACAATCACATTGCTGTACTCACGCAAACCAGTACCAGCTGGTATCAGGTGTCCTACAATTACGTTCTCTTTCAATCCGTTCAACTGGTCGGCTTTACCACGAATAGAAGCTTCGCTCAATACCTTGGTAGTTTCCTGGAATGAAGCAGCCGAAATAAAGCTTTCGGTATCCAAAGAGGCTTGTGTAATACCTTGCAGCGTA
Source organism: Cyclobacteriaceae bacterium (assembly GCA_041745535.1). Taxonomy (GTDB): domain Bacteria; phylum Bacteroidota; class Bacteroidia; order Cytophagales; family Cyclobacteriaceae; genus JBGTIS01. The sequence goes on from JBGTIS010000041.1 coordinate 15,961, forward strand.
GGTTTTGCCAACGCGGGTTGTGCATCTCTCACTTGTACTATTTTCTTATCCTGCCGTTTAAGACCGGAATTTTCGTCGCGCAACTGACGTGGCGAAAGGATCATACCAGGTTTAAGTTTGGTAGAATCACCGGAATCAATCACAACCTTTTTATCGAGCACACTGTCGTTTTCTTCACGGAAAGCGAATTTATCTACAACCTGCCTTACCAGGAAGCTGGTATCACCTGAATCGATAATTTCAACTTTTTGCATCATTTGTCGCACAATGGCTTCAATATGCTTATCATTGATTTTAACACCCTGTAACCGGTATACTTCCTGAATTTCGTTTACCAGGTATTCCTGTACTTCTGTAGGCCCCTGGATAGAAAGTATGTCGGCCGGCGTAATGGCTCCATCAGACAAAGGCATACCTGCCCGTACAAAGTCATTGTCCTGTACCAAAATATGTTTTGACAATGGTACCAGATAACGCATTTTTACCCCATCTTTAGATTCAATAAAAATCTCTCTGTTTCCTCGCTTAATACCACCGTAGCTTACCACTCCGTTGATTTCACTTACCACAGCGGGATTTGAAGGATTTCTAGCCTCAAACAACTCGGTTACCCGTGGCAAACCACCAGTAATATCCCGTGATTTGGTCATGGTTCTTGGAATTTTTACAATCACATGACCGGCTTTTATTTTATCTCCTTCGTCTACAGCCAGGTGAGCCCCCACCGGAATGTTATATGATTTGGGCTCCCCGGAAGACAATCTCACGATGATAGCGGGGTTTTTAGTTTTATCCCTGGTATCGGTAATTACCTTTTCACGGTGGCCGGTTTGTTCATCGTATTCTTCCTTAAAAGTAATGCCCTGTTCAATAGAATCGAAGGCGATAGTTCCATCAGCTTCAGAAAGGATTACGGCGTTATAAGGATCCCAATAGCAAAGCTCTTGTCCTTTTTTAACTTTTTCTCCATCTTTTACTTTCAGGAATGAACCGTAAGGAGCGAAGTTACTGGATAGCACTTTGCCACTCTTCTCGTCTACAATTTTGATCTCACCAGAGCGACCCATCACTACTTCCTGTTTTTCGCCAGCGTCATTGGTAGTGGTTAAACTACGCAATTCCTCAAATTCCACTTTACCATCAAATTTTGATTTGATGTTAGCATCTACCGCAATGTTAGAAGCAGTACCACCCACGTGGAAGGTACGAAGTGTTAACTGTGTGCCAGGTTCACCAATAGACTGGGCTGCGATTACCCCTACCGATTCACCATTTTGTACCATGCGCCCTGTTGCCAGGTTACGGCCGTAGCAAAGTGAGCAAACACCGTTTCTGGTTTCACAGGTTAGCGGTGAACGCAGTTCAATTTCTTCTATTCCGCAGGCATCAATTTTAGCAGCCAGTTCTTCGGTAATTTCCTCTCCTGATTTAACAATAGGTTCGTCTGATTCGGAAATCGGATCATAAATATCATCCACACTTACCCTTCCCAGCACGCGTTCTGATAAAGGTTCTACTATTTCTTCATTATCCTTAAGGGCAGCTACCCGAATACCTCGTACGGTTCCGCAGTCGTGTTCACGGATAACCACATCTTGGGCCACATCCACCAAACGACGCGTCAGGTAACCAGCATCTGCCGTTTTAAGCGCGGTATCGGCCAAACCTTTTCTGGCACCGTGGGTAGAAATGAAATATTCAATTACGTCCAATCCTTCTTTAAAGTTAGAAAGGATGGGGTTTTCGATAATTTCACCTACCGAGCCTTGTAAATTTTTCTGAGGTTTTGCCATCAGGCCCCTCATTCCACCCAACTGACGAATTTGCTCACGGGAACCACGGGCACCTGAGTGCATCATCATGTAAATGGAATTGAAACCTTGCTGGTCCTCTTCCATCTGTTTCATCAGCGCGCTGGTAATCTGGGTGTTCACACGGGTCCAGATATCAATTACCTGGTTGTATCGCTCATTATCAGTAATCAGTCCCATATAGTAGTTGTTTTTTACAACTTCCACTTCATCTTTGGCCTGATCAATTAACTTTAATTTGGCCGGAGGAACTGTTACATCATTCAGTCCGATTGATAAACCGCCTTTATAGGCTGACTGGAATCCAAGTTCCTTAATATCATCCAGAAAGTGAGCTGTTCTTGACATACCAGCGACCTTATAAACTCTGGAAATGATTTGCTGCAACTTTTTCTTGGTAAGCAATTCATTCAGGTAACCTACTTCTTCCGGTACGTGCTGGTTAAATAAAACCCTTCCCGCTACTGTTTCAATAACTTGTGACTCCAGCTCATCATTTTCATTTCTGACCTGAACCCTAAGCTTAATGTGCGCGTGCTTGGAAATTGCTTCTTCATTGATAGCGACAATTACTTCCTCAGCTGAACCAAACAGCATACCTTCTCCTTTAATTGGATGTTCAGGGGTGCTTTTTCTTCCTTTGGTTACATAGTATAAACCCAACACCATGTCCTGTGAAGGTACGGCAATAGGGGCTCCATTCGCGGGATTTAAAATATTATGAGAAGACAACATCAATAACGAAGTCTCCAGAATAGCTTCCTGTCCCAGTGGTACGTGAACCGCCATCTGGTCACCATCAAAGTCAGCGTTGAACGCGGTACACACTAATGGATGCAACTGAATGGCTTTACCTTCAATTAGTTTGGGCTGGAATGCCTGAATACCAAGTCGGTGCAAGGTAGGGGCACGGTTCAGCATCACCGGATGTCCTTTCAGTACATTTTCTAGTATATCCCAGATCACCGGATCTTTACGATCTACAATTTTCTTAGCGGATTTTACTGTTTTTACAATACCACGCTCTATCAGTTTTCTGATGATAAAGGGTTTGAACAGTTCCGCCGCCATATCTTTGGGTAATCCACATTCATGTAATTTCAATTCTGGTCCAACCACAATTACAGAACGACCTGAGTAATCCACCCTTTTACCCAATAGGTTCTGGCGGAAACGACCCTGCTTACCCTTCAGCATGTCGCTCAACGATTTTAACGCGCGGTTACCATCGGAACGCACCGCATTTACCTTTCTTGAGTTATCGAATAGAGAATCTACCGCTTCCTGCAGCATTCTTTTTTCATTTCTAAGAATTACCTCAGGAGCTTTAATATCAATCAGTCGCTTTAACCTGTTATTTCTGATAATAACCCTTCTGTAAAGGTCATTTAAATCAGAAGTAGCGAATCGTCCGCCATCTAACGGCACCAAGGGGCGTAGTTCGGGAGGAATAACCGGCACCATTTTGATAATCATCCACTCGGGTCTGTTCTCAATTCTGGTTCTCGCATCGCGGAATGACTCTACTACTTTCAGACGTTTCAAGGCTTCCGCCTTACGCTGCTGCGAAGTATCGGTAGCTGCCTGATGGCGTAAGCTATAGGACAGATCGTCCAGATCAAGGCGAGCCAATAGCATTTCGAGTGCTTCCGCACCCATTTTAGCAATAAATTTATTCGGATCAGAATCTTCCAGCTTCTGATTTTCCTGTGGTAATTTATCGATGATATCCAGGTATTCATCTTCCGTGAGATAATCCAGATAATTCACGCCATCTTCTGCCTTCACTCCCGGATTAACTACCACATATCTTTCGTAATAAATAATCTGATCAAGTTTTTTAGTAGGCAATCCTAACAAGTATCCTATTTTGTTAGGAAGTGTACGGAAATACCAGATATGCGCGACAGGAACTACCAATTCGATATGGCCCATTCTTTCGCGTCTTACTTTCTTTTCAGTAACCTCTACCCCACATCTGTCACAAATAATTCCTTTATATCTGATTCTTTTATATTTACCACAATGGCATTCCCAATCCTTAACGGGGCCGAATATGCGTTCGCAAAACAATCCACCCATTTCAGGTTTGTACGTTCTGTAGTTTATCGTTTCGGGTTGGGTTACTTCTCCGTGAGAGCTTTCTAAAATAGACTCCGGGGAAGCCAGGCTAATTGTGATTTTAGAAAAATCGCTGTTTAATTTTTTATTTTTCTTGAATGCCATATTGTATTTTTTAAAATTAAATAGAGAAAAAAGGATACCGGATAACTTCATATCCGGCATCCTAACAGCATTTTATATAATTACTCCAATGTGATTTCCAGAGCTAAACCTCTGAGTTCATGCACCAGTACGTTGAATGATTCGGGAATGTTGGGTTTTGGCATATTTTCACCTTTTACAATAGCTTCGTATGCTTTGGCTCTTCCCACCACATCATCCGATTTCACAGTTAATATTTCCTGTAAAACGTGCGACGCGCCGAAAGCTTCCAACGCCCAAACCTCCATTTCACCAAAACGCTGCCCACCAAATTGTGCTTTACCGCCCAATGGCTGCTGCGTAATTAATGAATAAGGTCCGATTGACCGGGCATGCATTTTATCGTCAACCAGGTGACCCAGTTTCAGCATATAAATAATGCCTACTGTTACTTCCTGATCGAACTGATTTCCGGTAAGTCCGTCAAACAACATGGTACGGCCGAACGCGGGTAATTTCGCTTTTTTCAACTCGCTAGAAACATCTGCCATGGTAGCTCCATCAAAAATTGGCGTCGCGTATTTTCGTCCGAGTTTTTTACCGGCCCAGCCGAGCACGGTTTCGTAAATCTGACCCAGGTTCATACGGGAAGGTACACCCAAAGGATTCAGCACAATATCGACCGGCGTACCATCTTCCAGAAATGGCATATCTTCTTCACGAACAATTTTGGCTACTACCCCTTTATTACCGTGGCGGCCTGCCATTTTATCGCCTACTTTCAGTTTGCGTTTTTTGGCAACATATACTTTCGCTAAACTTACAATACCTGCTGGTAATTCATCACCCACTTCAAGCGTAAATTTATCGCGTTTGAATGTTCCGGTAACGTCATTTCTCCGCTGGTTATAAGATTTTACCAAACGGGCAACCAGCATGTTGGTATGCTCATCTTCACTCCAGTTCTCTATATTCAGATCAGAGATCAGGTTTACTTCCTCCTGTACATTATAGGTACTTTCGTCTCTGTAAATGTTTTTCTCAGGGAACAGGTTTTTCTCAATATTCTGTCGGTTGAACTTAACCCCTTTTGAAATAACTTCATCGCCAAACTTATGCTTAACACCCTGAGAAGTTTTCCCATCCAGCACAGTACTCAGCTTGCCGATCATTTCATTTCTGATGGCCAGCAACTGGTTCCGGTATTTATTTTTGAGAACTTCCAGTTCTTTTTTCGATTTTGCTCTCAGATCTTTGTCTTTTTTAGGGCGAGCGAACAATTTGGTATCGATAACCACACCTTTTAATGAGGGTGGTGCTTTTAAAGAAGCGTCCTTCACATCTCCGGCTTTATCGCCAAAGATCGCACGCAGCAGTTTTTCTTCCGGTGTCGGATCAGTTTCGCCTTTGGGTGTAATTTTTCCAATCAGGATATCGCCTTCTTTTACTTCAGCGCCTATACGCACAATACCATTTTCGTCCAGATTTCTGACGGCTTCTTCGCTTACGTTCGGAATTTCAGAAGTAAGTTCTTCTTCGCCTCTTTTGGTATCCCTTACTTCCAGTTCAAATTCTTCAATATGAATAGAAGTAAATATATCTTCCCGAACTACTTTTTCAGAAATTACAATCGCATCCTCAAAATTATATCCCTGCCAGGGCATAAAAGCTACCATCAGGTTTCTTCCCAAGGCCAGCTCTCCATCTTTGGTAGCGTAACCTTCACAAAGCACCTGACCTTTTTCAACCTTATCGCCTTTGAAAACCATCGGCTTTAAGTTCACACAGGTATCCTGGTTGGTTCTTCTGAACTTCACCAGGTCGTATACTTTCAGTTCGTCGTTGAAGCTGGTCAGTTTCTGCTCATCAGTTAAATCGTAGCGTACCACAATTTTGCTGGAATCCACAAAATCGATAACGCCGGTTGTTTCGGCAATTACCAGAGAACGCGAGTCAATAGCCACACGCTTTTCCAGTCCGGTACCCACAATAGGCGCTTCCGGATTTAATAAAGGAACTGCCTGACGCTGCATGTTTGAACCCATCAGGGCACGGTTAGCATCATCGTGTTCTAAAAACGGAATCAGGTTAGCCGCCACCGAAACAATCTGGTTGGGTGCCACGTCCATATACGAAATGTTTTCCGGTGTAATCAGCGGGAAATCACCTTCAAAACGGGCCTTTACCTGATCGTTAATAAACTGACCATTATCTTCCAATGGGGCATTTGCCTGTGCGATATTATGTGAATCTTCTTCTTCTGCGGTGAGATATACCACATTTTCGGTCATGTTCACTATGCCATCAGACACCTTGCGGTATGGGGTTTCAATAAAACCCATGGTATTTACTTTAGCATGCACACAAAGTGAGGAAATCAGACCAATATTAGGCCCTTCCGGTGTTTCGATCGTACACAAACGGCCATAGTGGGTGTAGTGAACGTCTCTTACTTCAAATCCTGCTCTTTCACGGGAAAGTCCGCCAGGTCCTAATGCCGACATCCTGCGTTTGTGCGTTACCTCAGCCAATGGATTGGTTTGGTCCATAAACTGTGACAACTGATTGGTACCGAAGAATGAATTAATTACTGAAGACAGTGTCCGGGCATTAATCAAGTCAACCGGCTTAAAATCTTCGTTATCACGAACGTTCATTCTTTCTTTAATGGTTCGGGCCATTCGGGCCAAACCTACGCTAAACTGGCTGTACAACTGCTCACCCACGGTACGCACCCTCCTGTTGCTCAGGTGGTCAATATCGTCCACCACTGCCCTGGAGTTGATCAAACCAATCAGATATTTTACAATTTGTATAATATCTTCGGTAGTAAGCACCCGGATATCAGAAGCAATGCTCAGATTCAACTTTTTGTTGATTCTGTAACGGCCTACTTCACCCAAGTCGTATCGTTTATCGCTAAAGAACAAGCTTTGAATAATTTCTCTCGCGGTTTGCTCATCAGGGGCTTCCGTATTTCGCAGTTGCCGGTAAATGGTTTCTACCGCCTCCTTTTCAGAGTTTGAACTATCTTTCTGAAGCGTATTATAAATGATGGTATAGTCGGCGATGTTTACATCTTCCCGGTGGACGATAATGGATTCGGTACCAGAATCAAGAATAGTAGCTACATCTTCATCGCTCAGTACTGAATCTCTTTCCATCAGGATTTCATTTCTATCAATAGAAACTACCTCACCGGTATCCTCATCCACGAAATCTTCCGTCCAGGTTCTCAGCACCCTGGCTGCCAGTTTCCTTCCAACAACCGCTTTTAAATTCTTTGCATTGGCTTCAATTTCTTCTGACAGGCCAAATAAATCCAGAATGTCTTTATCGGTACCATAACCAATAGCCCGCAACAAAGTAGTTACCGGAAATTTCTTTTTTCTATCGATATAGGCATACATCACATTATTTACATCGGTAGCGAATTCTATCCACGAACCTTTAAAAGGTATAATTCGCGCGGAATACAGCTTGGTACCGTTGGTATGTTTACTTTGCGCGAAGAACACCCCTGGTGATCGGTGTAATTGAGAAACCACTACTCGTTCGGCGCCATTCACAATAAAAGAGCCTTTGGGAGTCATGTAAGGTATATTTCCCAAAAAAACTTCTTGTTCTATGGTTTCGAATTCTTCGTTATCTTCATCATTACATAGCAGTCGAAGTTTAGCTTTTAGGGGAACTGAATAGGTTAATCCACGATCGATGGACTCGCCTACTGAGTATTTGGGGGGATCTATGGTATAATCAACGAATTCCAATACAAAATTCTCACGAGAATCGGATATTGGAAAATTCTCAGCAAATACCTTAAACAGCCCCTCCTTGGTTCTTTTTTCCGCGGGAGTTTCTATTTGAAAAAAATCTTGAAAAGATTTTAGTTGCACATCCAAAAAATCAGGATAGTCTATCACTGTTTTGATGGATGAAAAATTTACTCTTTCAGTGGAATTATTCCTAGCCAAAACCTTATAAGTTTAGTTAATAAATCGAGATGATAATAAATTGCGAAAAGGTAAAAAATGAATTACCCAAAATTAAATATATGTATAAACAGCAAAAGACCTGACTGTAATTGCCAGGCCTACCCATTTTGTGCCATGGTGATTGGCCAACTATTATTTCAGTTCAACTTCAGCACCAGCTTCTTCTAATTGTTTCTTTAAAGCTTCAGCTTCGTCTTTGGTTACACCTTCTTTAACTGCTTTAGGGGCACTGTCAACAAGTTCCTTAGCTTCTTTCAATCCTAAGCCAGTAAGTTCCTTAACGAGTTTTACCACCGCGAGTTTAGCACCACCCGGAGATTTTAGTACCACATCAAAAGAAGTTTTAGCTTCTTCGCCTGCTTCACCATCACCTCCACCTGGAGCCGCTACAACTGCCGCGGCCGCGGCAGGCTCAATGCCATACTCATCTTTCAGGATAGCAGCCAGTTCGTTGACCTCTTTCACAGTTAAATTCACTAACTGTTCCGCGAATTCTTTTAAATCTGCCATTTTAACGCTTTTTAAAATTAATTGTTTGAATAATCTAGTTATTTATTTTTCGGACAAAGTTTTAATAATGCCTGCCAGTTTATGTTTACCGCTTTGTAAAGCGGAAATAACATTTTTAGCAGGTGATTGCAATAGGGTAATAACGTCTCCCAGAAGTTCTTCTTTTGATTTCAGTTCTGACAGGGTATTTAAATTTTCTTCCCCGATATACAGACCTGAGTCAATAGAGGCTCCTTTAAAGCCAGGTTTGGTAAAATCTCTACCACCTTTTTTCCTAAAATCCTTGATAACTTTTGCCGGAGCATTGGCTACTTCGGAAGAGAACATAATCCCTGTTGAGCCTTTCAGTACAGTATCGCTAAATGAAGTGTAATCTGTATCTAAATTCTCAAGAGCTTTTCTGATTAGGGTATTTTTTACAACCTTATATTCAATGCCTTTTTCAAAGCACATCCGTCGAAAGTTATTGATTTGGCTTACTTTCAATCCTGAAGTATCGGTCAGGTAAAAGTGAGTCGTGTTTTTCAGCTTTTCGGTAAGGTTTTCTATTTGTTCGCCTTTTTCTTCTCGTGTCATAATTATATACCTGGTATACTACTTTTATCAATATCAATACCTGGGCTCATCGTGGTTGACAGGTGTATACTTTTAAAGTAAGTACCTTTGGCCGATGAGGGTTTCAGTTTACTTAAAGTATGAATCACTTCGTAGGCATTGTCATAAATTTGTTTACCACCGAAGGAAGTTTTACCAATGCTGGTATGAATGATGCCGGTTTTATCTACTTTAAAGTCAATTTTACCACCTTTCACCTCTTTTACAGCTTTCCCTACATCCAAGGTAACCGTACCAGCTTTCGGATTGGGCATTAACCCCCGTGGTCCCAGCACTCTACCCAGGCGACCTACTTTGGCCATTACGGTGGGCATGGTAATAATCACATCCACATCGGTCCAGCCACCTTCAATTTTAGCGATGTAATCGTCGAGGCCTACAAAATCGGCACCGGCTTCTTTTGCTTCTTCTTCTTTATCGGGTGTGCAAAGCACCAGTACTTTTACTTCTTTACCGGTTCCATGCGGCAGGGTTACAATGCCCCGCACCATTTGGTCGGCTTTTTTAGGGTCAACCCCTAAGTTTACATCTATATCTACAGAAGCATCGAACTTGGTTGTTGAAATTTCTTTTAACAGGTTAGTCGCTTCTTCCAGAGAATACTTTTTCTGAAAATCGAATTTCTTTAAAAGATCTTGCCGTTTCTTTGAAATCTTTACCATGATAATGTGTTTAATTTTCTTCCCAGGGAGCTTTTCCTGTAACTCTTAATCCCATGCTTCTTGCTGTTCCGGCCACCATTTTCATGGCAGATTCCACTTTAAATGCATTAAGATCGGGCATTTTTGTTTCAGCGATTTGTTTTACCTGATCCCAGGTTACAGAACCAACCTTGCTACGATTAGGTTCTGCTGATCCCTTTTTTACTTTAGCTGCTTCAATAAGCAATGCCGGAGCAGGAGGAGTTTTGATGACAAAGTCGAAGGACTTATCAGAATATATGGTAATCAGCACTGGCAATAATTGCCCTTGTTTTTCCTGTGTCCTGGCATTAAATTGCTTACAGAACTCCATAATATTCAAGCCTTTACTACCCAAAGCCGGTCCAACAGGGGGAGAAGGATTTGCCTGCCCACCTCTGATTTGTAGTTTTAAATATCCACTAATTTCCTTAGCCATTTTTGCTGTTATCTTGTTTCTCTACTTGCATATAATTTAATTCAACAGGCGTATTTCTGCCGAATATCTTTACCATTACTTTTAGTTTTTTCCGTTCTTCAAACACTTCCTCAATGTTTCCAACAAATCCACTGAACGGACCATCCATCACTTTTACTTCCTCACCTACTATATACGGGTTTTCCAGTTTTTCTTCTGAGTCTTCGGCTTCATCAACCTTACCCAAGATTCTGTTAATTTCACTTTGGCGAAGCGGAACGGGTACTTTAGATGAACTGGCGCCTCCAGCTCCCAAAAATCCTATTACACCCGGTATGCTGGTAATAGTATGCGATACCTCACCATGCTCCAAATCGGCTGAAATGAGGATATAACCAGGAAAAAAGCTTTTCTCACGAACTCTTTTTTTTCCGTTACGCATTTCAAAAACCTTTTCAGAGGGGATCAGCACCTGGGGAATAAAGCTTTCGAGACTTTGCCTGGCAATTTCCTGCTCCAGATAAGTCTTTACTTTTCTTTCCTGTCCACTTACTGCCCGAACAACATACCATTTCAGCTCACTCATTACAATAATTTTTTTCTAAAATGCCGCATAAAACCAGTCCATCGCATTCTGAAAACCCAAATCAATTACTCCAATAACCAGAGCAAAAATAAGTGAGGCAATCAGCACCAGTATAGAACTATTTTGCAAAGAACTATATTTTGGCCAGGTAACTTTTTCCTTCATTTCTATATAAGAAGCTTTCAGGAAGTCAACTAACTTTTTCATCTTTCTGTTTAATTATCTGCACGGGTGGAGAGACTCGAACTCCCAGCCAATGGTTTTGGAGACCACTACTCTACCAATTGAGCTACACCCGTATGTATTAATAAGAAATTAGAAATCAGAAACATACTTATTCATGTGCTTCCGATTCCTAATTAAATATCAATAACGAATAGGTTTATTCTAAAATATCAGTTACCTGTCCCGCGCCTACGGTTCTGCCACCTTCACGAATCGCGAAGCGAAGACCTTTTTCCATAGCTACCGGGTTGATTAACTCAACAGTAATAGACACGTTATCACCAGGCATTACCATTTCCACATTTTCCGGTAAGGTAATTTCGCCGGTAACATCTGTAGTTCTCAAATAAAACTGAGGTCTGTATTTCTTAAAGAAAGGAGTATGTCGACCACCTTCTTCTTTTGAAAGCACATAAACTTCTGCCTTAAACTTGTGGTGCGGAGTTACTGATCCGGGCTTGGCAATTACCATTCCCCTCTTAATTTGAGTTTTCTCAATACCTCTTAACAATAGCCCCACGTTGTCGCCAGCTTCACCTCTGTCCAGAATTTTACGGAACATCTCCACACCAGTGATAGTAGATTTCAGGTTCTGGGCACCCATACCTAAAATATCAACCGCATCACCAGAGTTAATTACGCCTCTTTCAATTCTTCCGGTAGCCACCGTACCACGACCTGTGATGGAGAACACATCTTCAACCGGCATCAGGAAGTCTTTGTCTACCAAACGCTCAGGAATCGGAATATATTCATCAACGGTATCCATTAATTCTTCTACTTTTTCAACCCACTTCTGCTCACCGTTAAGAGCACCCAGGGCTGATCCTTGGATTACGGGAATATTATCGCCATCAAACTCGTAAAAGCTTAATAACTCCCTGATTTCCATTTCAACAAGTTCTAACAATTCAGGGTCATCAACCAGGTCCACTTTGTTCATAAATACTACCAAAGCGGGTACGCCTACCTGACGTGCCAGCAGAATGTGCTCGCGCGTTTGTGGCATAGGACCATCCGTAGCTGCTACTACTAAAATAGCGCCGTCCATTTGGGCAGCACCCGTTACCATGTTCTTTACATAGTCAGCGTGTCCGGGACAGTCTACGTGCGCATAATGCCGCTTCGTAGTTTCGTACTCAACATGAGCTGTATTGATAGTAATACCTCTTTCTTTTTCTTCAGGAGCATTATCAATAGAAGCAAAATCTCGTATGCTTGCCAGTCCTTTACCAGCTAATACTTTTGTGATCGCAGCAGTTAATGTTGTTTTCCCATGGTCTACGTGACCGATCGTACCAATGTTCAAGTGCGGTTTTGAACGATTAAAGGTTTCTTTAGCCATTGAAAATTATAAGTTTAGGTTACAATAATTATTATCAGATAAAGTGTTAATATAAAAATCTGTTTTGAGCCGATGACGGGAATTGAACCCGTGACCCCTTCCTTACCAAGGAAGTACTCTACCTCTGAGCTACATCGGCCAGTGAATAAAAGGGCATATAATTTATTTCATACCCACTGATCCACCAACACGAAAATTTAATGAGCGGGAGACGAGGTTCGAACCCGCGACCTACAGCTTGGAAGGCTGTCGCTCTACCAACTGAGCTACTCCCGCTTAAATTCTTTGTAAATATCAAAATTATTTTGATATTTCACATTCGTGACTAAGTGGGGAGAGCAGGATTCGAACCTGCGAAGTCGTAGACAACGGATTTACAGTCCGTCCCAGTTGGCCGCTTTGGTATCTCCCCTTGTATACCAAAAATGGTATTAAATTAGCATCCAAAAAGCCTGATTTAGGCTTGTTTTTTTAATGGAAGTGCAAAAGTAAGTGCTTTTTTGATTTATTCAAATATCTGGATAAAAAGATATTTGAATATTAAAGAGAATAGTTTCAGAATTTCAAGATTCATTGTTATAAATCAATTGTAAGCGCTCATCTTTCTCATTTTTTCTAATATTATTTCTTTTTTGGTCGATATTAGGCAAATCGGTAAAAAAGCCTAAAGTACGGTAGGCAGTGAGCCGGATATAGAAAGCCGGATACTTTTCGGCATAAGTAAGCAACATATCAAGGCCCTGTTTTTTTCTGGCCCCATCCTGAAAAAGTAAATACCTGCCAAAATAATTTATTAAATAATATAAGGTTTCCGTATCTACCTCTTTAAGTTTATTGGTAAACCATGAAAACTTATCGGGTTGCTTTTCTTCCACATAGTAATCGGCCAAAGCCATTACTACGTTAAAATTGTTGTAAGTGGTGTAATTGTCAAACAATTCTTTTTTGTCGGTAGCCTCAGTGGCTGCGTAAGCGGCAATGGAAGTGCCCACTACGGCATACGACAGATCATTTAATCCTGCTTTGAATAGATCTTTATTATTTGCGGGGTCTAAGGTAGATAAAGCGGTGATGGCATCTGCCCTAACCATCGATTTCGGATCGTTCTGCGCCACTTCACGAAGTTTACCGATTACCTCTGTTTTCTTTTCTCCATCATATTCCTCAAAACTATTGACGGCAACCCGGCGTACCGCCCAGAAATTATCGGTTAATGCGTCCAGCATAATTGTGCTACCCTGGATAAGTGTGTCGGCTTTGATACTATTGGAGGCAAAATATACTGCGGCATCATATCGTGGTAGCACTTTGTCGGAATGATAGTACTGGTATTTCATTTCCTCAGCGGTTCTGGGGTAATCAATTTTAGCCAGCAACTGAGATTCGCCATCAAAAACCACCAGTTGAGGCGCGGCCTCCAGTTCAAACTCAAAATTCTCGTTGGTGGTTTCAATTACGATTGGATGACGTTGCTGTTTATCTTTTACCCATATGTCTATATATAGTGGTAGTTTATACACCGGCGTATGCACTGTGTCCTGCAATTGCTGAACATGCAGGTTTAACACGCCATTTTTATACGATTTCTCTATTTTAAGCTGTGGATGGCCTGCCGCCAGAAACCATTGGTTAAAAAACCAGTTCAGGTCTTCGCCGGTAACTTTTTCAAAAGCCATTCTCAGTTCGTGTACTTCTACCGATTGCAAGGCGTTTCTTTGTAAATAATAATTCAGGGCGGCATAAAAAGCCTCTTCTCCCACATACTTCCTAAGCATATGCGAAATAAGTCCGCCCTTCGCGTAAGAATGACTGTCGAACATATCTTCCTTGTCATCATAATAAAACCGGATCAGGTTTTCCTGTTTTTGCTCGGCTTCTTCAAAATACTGGCTGGCCTGCTCTAACCAGGAATAGTCGGCTGCTTCCGGTCCGTATTTGTATTCATACCACAGGTATTCACCATACGTAGCCATAGATTCATTCAGTGGCAAATTGGCCCACGATTCGCACGTTACATAATCGCCAAACCACTGATGAAATAATTCATGAGCGATAATATCATCCCAATTGCTGTCCAGCAGTTCACGATCGTCGACCTGCAGGCCTTCCATAAAAGTGGAAGCCGTAGTGTTTTCCATGGCACCGGACACAAAATCACGAACCACTATCTGCGCGTATTTTGACCACGGGAATGGCATGTTTAGTTTTTCAGAAAAAAAGCCAATCATTTCCGGTGTATTTCCGAAAATATCTTTGGCATAAGGCTCATAAGCAGGCTCCACATAATAATTAACCGGTATATTTTCCCAGGCATCTTCTACTTTAGCAAATTTTCCTACCACCATGGTAAACAGGTAAGGGGCATGTGGAATGTCCATTTTCCAGTAATCGGTACGGGTGCTGTCATTCTCAAATTCAGAATAAACCAAGGTACCATTAGATAGCGTAGTATATTGATTGTCCACCGTAATATACATTTCCTGGGTAGTTCGTTCGTTGGGCGAATCAATGGTGGGAAACCAGCGTGAATTAGATTCGGTTTCGCCTTGTGTCCATATCTGGAAAGGTTTGGATTTTTGAAATTCGGAAGAATCATTATCAATAAAATACAGCCCTTTATCAGCAGTAATGGCCTGGCTGCCGCCCTGAGGGAACCGATCGGGATTCGCCGTATAGGTAATTTCAACAAAAAAATGATCGTCGCGGGTATAGGTTTTCCCCAGATCAATTTGCAACCGCAAGCTGTCGTACTGATAGGATAAAGCTTTCGCGGTATCAGCGCCCAGCAGTTGAATATCATGAATATCAAACCCTTTCGCGTCTAGTATTAACTGGTTTTGCGGATAAAAATAAGGTTTAAATTCAAGCGTGGCTTTCCCATGCAACTGATGTTGCTCCGCATCAAAACTTACCTCCAGCTTGGTATGCAGTAAATCATTTAAAAGGGTACGGCTGCCCCGGTAGGGTTCCTTTTTTACGGCTGGCTGTAAAGCCATTGAGTCAATTGCCAGTGAATCGACCATTTCCTGTGAAACCGGCGCTACATTTTTATTTACACTTAAAATGTTGCAGGCTACGGGTACTAACAGGTAAAAACAAAAAACTAATACCCCATTAAAAAAGTTATTGCGCATTATTATCTTATCCAATTAAAATTCAAAGATGAAAAAAATATAGGTTAATTAACACTGCCCATCCTGTAGTTCGCGAAAATGTTTTCCAATTTGTGCTAATAAAAACAGTTCATTATGTTTTTATTAAGTAGATTTTGCTTTCCAATTTTGTTTGACTATTGTTATGCTTTTTAACCCTATTCATTAATATTTCTTAATCTGAAGTAATGCTAAAAGCCACCGTTAATCAAAAAAACATTTTAAATCTGGATGTTTCAAAAGAAAAAATAAAGTTAGAAGATCAGTTATTTGAATGGGATATGGTTAAAATAAGCCCTGGTTTTTTTCATATTCTGTACCAGAATCAATCGTTTAATCTGGAGGTAGTGGAAGCGGATTTCAGTAAAAAGGAATTCATTTTTAACATAAACGGAAAACCCTGCCAGGTTAGTCTGCAAGACTCCCTGGACCTGCTGATAGAAAAGCTGGGATTGCAGGATCAGCGGCAGGACGAACTACAGGTAATTAAAGCTCCTATGCCCGGCCTTATTCTGCAATTGCATGTAAATGAAGGAGATGAGGTAAAAGAACAGGATGCGCTGGTTACGCTGGAGGCTATGAAAATGGAAAATGTAATCAGGGCACAAAAAGATGGTAAAATTTCAGCAGTAAAAGTAAAAAAGGGAGACAGTGTCGGAAAAAATCAGGTGCTGATTGAATTTTAATTCATAATAACCAGCGCGACTTTCATGAGTTTTTAAAAAATTACACGAGGAAATTTCTGGTAATGAGTAATCACTGGATTGAATTATTATATTTGCCCTGAAAAATTAAATTTATGGCGAGCAAATACAAAAGAATTCTTCTGAAGTTAAGCGGTGAGGCTTTAATGGGTAACAAACAATACGGTATTGATTCTGACCGTTTGCAACAGTATGCCGCGGAAATTAAAAAAGTAAAAGAACTGGACATTGATTTGGCTATTGTAATTGGTGGTGGTAATATTTTCCGGGGCGTACAGGCAGAAAAATCGGGCATCGACCGCGTGCAGGGTGATTATATGGGTATGTTGGCTACCGTTATTAATGGCATGGCACTGCAAAGCGCGCTGGAGCACCATGGGATGTATACCCGGCTGATGTCAGGTATTAAAATGGAGCAGGTTTGTGAACCTTTCATCCGCCGCCGCGCCGTGCGGCACCTGGAAAAAGGACGCATCGTAATTTTTGGGGCGGGTATAGGTAATCCTTACTTTACTACTGATACTACGGCCAGCTTACGGGCTATTGAAATAGAAGCGGATGTGGTTTTGAAAGGCACGCGGGTAGATGGCGTGTACACCGCTGACCCGGAAAAAGATCCGTCAGCAGAACGGTATCAGACCATTTCTTTTTCAGAAGTATATGAAAAGGGGCTGAACGTAATGGATATGACCGCTTTTACCCTTTGCCAGGAAAACAATTTGCCAATTATCGTATTTGATATGAATAAGCCCAACAATTTGTATAATCTGGTAAAGGGCGATGACAATATTGGTACACTAATCAGATAGTCTTTATAAGGATGAACAAAACGGTGTTATTGGCTCCTTTTTACAATAAATTCAAGCATTTTAAGTTTTACAACTAAAACTATTTACCACATGACAGAGGAAATAGAACTTTACTTAGATGAAGCCAGAGAACTGATGGATAAATCAGTGAAACACACGGTTATTGAATTCAACAAAATCAGAGCAGGAAAGGCTACGCCCAATATGCTGGATGGCCTTATGGTTACCTATTACGGGAATTCCACTCCTATTCAACAGGTAGCTACTGTTAATACGCCGGATGCCAGAACCCTGGTAATCAAACCCTGGGAAAAAAGTCTGATTCATGAAATTGAAAAAGCCATTATTAATTCTGACCTGGGCCTTAACCCACAAAACGATGGGGAACTGGTACGGTTAAATATTCCGCCACTTACAGAAGAAAGAAGAAAAAACCTCGTAAAACAAGCTAAAAATGAAGCTGAAAACGGAAAAATCAGTGTCAGGAATATCCGAAAAGATACGAATGATTCTATCAAAAAACTATTGAAAGAAGGGGTTTCAGAAGATGAAGTAAAACGCGGGGAAGATGAGGTACAGGCGCTTACTGATAAGCATGTAGCTAAAATTGATGAGTTGCTAACGAAAAAAGAAGAAGAAATTATGACGGTTTAAGTCAAATAATTTCCGGCTCTTTATTTATAAAAACAATTTATGAGCGGCAATGTACTCCGCTACCGCATCAGGCACCAGGTATTTTATCGAAATTTCTTTTCTTACACAGTTCCTGATATAGGTGGCTGAAATATCAATTAAAGGAGCATCGATCATTTTTACAGATGGATGCTCCTTTATTTTTTTAACCTTTTCTGACAAAGCTTGCTTTTTCATATCAGGGCGGGGATATACCAGTAACCCAAAATTTTTCAGAATCTGGTCATGATTTTTCCATTTATGAAAGTGTAGCAAATTGTCTTCTCCAATAATCAGGTAAAACTGGTGCCGCGGGTACTGGGCTGTCAGATAGGTTAAGGTATCGATGGTGTAACTGGGTTTGGGCATGCTGAATTCCGCATTGCTGGCCCGCATATCATAATTGTCGGCAATGGCCAGTTCTACCATCCGCAACCGGTCAATATCGGGTAACAGCGAATGGCTGTGTTTAAACGGACTTTGCGGAGAAACCACAAACCATACCTGGTCTAACCGGGTAAAACTTTTGAGGGTATTGGCAATAATAAGATGACCAATATGAATAGGATTAAACGATCCGAAGAAAAGTCCGATTTTCACTAATTTCTTACTGGTTTATTTTTTCAGATATTGTATTATAAACTGGCTATTCATTGATGCTGGAATTTGAATTGGGGGTGCCCACCGGTTCCAGTTGATTTTCCTGTTCTATTTTAATACTATCTTCTATGCGTTGCTGCTCTTTTTGTTCCAGTTCTTTCTGTTCCAGTGTACTTAATTTGGACTTAGCCTGATCCACAATTTCCTTCAACGGCGATTTTTCAATTACTGAATTAAGGGTAGCTTTTGCCTGGAAATATTCGTCAAGGGCTACATAGTTATCGGCAATCAACAGAAATGACTTTCCTAACCAGTATTCGTACAAAGAAAAGTTCTTATTCAGGTCGTATAAGGTTTCAATAGATTGTTTGTATTGCTCCTGTTTATTCTGAATTTCTGCCATCAGGTATTGGGCTTCGGCGCCACTTTCATCTTTGGCCGCGTTTAGTGTTTTTAGAAAATGATCGATGGCCTGTTCATTGTCGCCCCGTAAATAAGCGGTTTTTCCCAGATAAAGCTGGGCTTCGTTGCTGGCATTGGCGGCTACGCTGCCCCGTTCCAGAATAAGCTGGGCGTATTTATCGGTTGAATCCAGCAGCGCCGTTTGCTTTTTTCCTAATTCAAAATACGATTCCATCTGCCCGGCCCAGGCATTGTATTGTTCTCTTTTATTCTGGGCTAACCTTTCCAGTTTCTTGAAATAGGTAACCGCTTTGGCGTAGTTCAGCAGCATAAATTCCAGCTCGGCGATGCGCTGGGTAGCCCTGCCCACCCGGTCTGACTTGCCTTCATCGGCAATCTGATAATAATACTCCAGCGCGCTGCTTAGGTTATCATTCCGGTAATGCGATTCGGCAATGTAGTATTTTGCTTCTTCGGCATTGGCACTTTCCGGATAGGCATCGATATAAGCTTTCAACGCATTAATGGCCTGGCTGTACTTTTGTGAAAAGTAAAGACTTTTTGCCGACTCAAATTCAATATTAGACAAGTCTTTATCGTCCGGATTAGCCTGTTTGTACCTTGCTAAATAGCTGCTAAAATCATTGGTATTCCCTTCCGTTTGGCTGGTTGCCGCCTGCAAACCCAGCAAGGCGCTGTTGGCTACCGCATGGCTGATATAATTATCAAGTATCTGCTTGTAGTCTTTAATGGTATTGTCGTAATTCTTTAGGTTTGAATTGGCGATAGCACGACGCAACAGGGCATAGGGAACCAGGTTGCTTTCACTTTGTTGGTTGATAATGTTAGTAAAACCGGCAATAGCAGCCTGATAATTTCCTTCTTCAAAGTTCTGCTGTGCTTTCTGAAAAATAGCGTCGTCATAATACCGGGAATCAGCATAGCGGTCGATCACAATGTCTAAATTAGATTTTGCTTCTTCGGTTTTTCCCTGAATACCCAGCACAATTCCCTTCTGATAATAGGCATATGCCTTATCCGGATTATTTTCGCGGATAGCTTTGTCGTAACTGGTAATGGCCTGGCTGTATTGTTTGTTTACATAGTAACAATCGGCCAAACGCAACAGGGCATCTTCAGAGTACAATTGTTTTCTCTGACCGGCCAGTTCATCCAGATAATCTCTGAAGTGGTTTTGCGCGTCGGTGTACTGCTTGGTATTGTAATAGGCATAGCCAACTCCATAATGAGCTTTTAACTGGTATAAGGCAGTTTGGCTACCGGAAGCAGCAGTTGGTGCCGAGGTAAATACTTTATTATAAGCAGTAATGGCCTCATCGTATTTTTTTCCAATAGAATAGGCTTCGCCCATCCAGAAATTAGCAGCCACCACAAAATCTCTGTTTTCCGAGTATTTCAAAGATTTTTCAAATAGCTGAACCGCCCGTGGAAAATTAGATTTGTTAAATTCTTCTGTCCCTTTAAAATACGTTACCTGCTGATATGCCTGCCGTATTTTTTCACTTTTCTGGGGCAGGTTTTCAATAAAATCAATGGCGACATCGAAATCTTTGGTGTTCAAATACGCCTGGCTCAATAAATCATTGGCTTCAGCCATGTATTTACTGGAGCGGTACGTATTCACAAATTTGCTGAGGGCGGTAATAGTTTGGGCATAATCGGCCGACGAAAAATATACCTTACCCAGGTTAAATAATGCCTGTTCCCTGATTTCCTGGTCGTACGAAAGTTTGCTGGCTCTTTCCAGCGCGGTAACGGCAAAATTGCTGTTCTTCTGATCTACATACAAAATACCCAGATAGTAAGAGGCATACTGCCCAATCAGGTTATCTTCCGCGGCAATTCGCTTAAAATTATCAATAGCTTTCTGGGTTTCTCCGTTTTGATATTGCGCATAAGCCAGCCGATACATCACGTCGTTGGCCGGAATACGGTCGGCAGCATATGCTTCCAGATAAGTAGCCGCGTTTTTATAATCCTGCTTTTTATAATAAGCCTCTCCCACCAGCAGCATGATATCCGCTTCGTTTTTTAACCGGCTTTTGCTGCTACTTTCCTGCATACTTTTGCCATACCGAATTAATTCGTCATACTTTCCCTGCTCGTAATAAATATTGGCAATCATGTACGGAACAATGTTGGCGTACGATTCATCCTGCTCCGCATTTTTCAGGTCGGTAAGTGCCTGCTCGTATTGCTTATTCTGATAGGCAATATACCCGGCATAGTAATTGGCCGCATTCCTGTAGATACCACTACCAGCTTTCACCTGATTAAAATAAGTAAGTGCCTCTTCAAATTTCTGCCTTGAAAAATAAGAATAAGCCAGCTTGAAATTTCTGGTATTTACCTGTTCCCTGGTTAGGTTTGTTGTCTCTGTTTTTTCAAAATTTTCAATGGCCGCATTGTACTTCTGATCGCGGAAATAAAAGTTACCCAACTCGTAATAAGCCAGTACTGATTTGGGGTGGTTGGCGTATTTTTTGGTAAAATCTTCCAGCTTTGCCTCACCATCAGGGTTGTAAAGACTAAGCGACGCGAATGCCAGATAATACTGAGCGTCAATGGTTTTCAGATTGTTATCGGCAGTAGCCAGGTATTCCTCAAAGGTTTCGCGGGCAGCACTGTATTTCTGCCGGTCTAACAACTCGATACCCTCACGGAAAAGCCGGTCCGGATCGTTTTCTGAAATCGGGTTTTGCGCTTTTAGCGGCATGCTAAAAACAGCGACTAGCGTGAATATTATAAGAAAGTTAGGATTCAAAGATTTTATACTTTTGGGTTAAACAGGAAATATAAACAAAAAACGCCTTTTTTTAATAAAAATTGAATGATACTAATGCATGATCTTAAATATTAGTTCTTTCAGAATTTGTCCGTCGGCCATGGCAGGGCTATCTATACCTTTGGTTCGCAAATCCGCTTCGCGCAGAAAGTGTATGTTCTGAACTACTTTTCCAGGTGGATAGTTTCTGGCGGCAATCTGATATTCCCGAACAAAAAAGGGATTTATTTTAAGAATAGTGGCCAGTCCACGCTCAGTTTTATCGGCAGAGGCATGCAGGATTAATAATTTACTGAAAAAATTAAACAGGGCCGCTACAATGAGAATAGCCGGATTGGCTTTCGGATTGGCCTCAAAATAATTCACAATCAGGTTAGCTTTTACCGTATCTCCTACGCCGATAGCTTTTTGCAGTTCAAAAACATTATATTCTTTGCTAATGCCCACAAATTTTTGAACAATTTCGGGCGTAATTTCTACCGACTCTTTTTTTTCTCTGAAGTTGATCAGTACTTTTTCAATTTCATTTGCCAGTCGCTCCAGGTTATTACCCACAAAATTAGCCAGCATTTGCACGGCTTTATCCTGAATGGTATACCCCTGTGCCACTACATACCGGCTGATCCAATCAGGAAGTTGGTTATCGTACAGGCATTTGGTGGTAACTACGATAGCGAATTTCTCAAGCTGATTAAGTAACTTTTTGTCTACGGTTTTGTACTTATAACAAAAAACCAATATGGTAGCCGGCAAGGGATTGCATAAGTAGTTGAGTAGCAGTTGCCGCGCCGTTTTGTTACTAAAATCCAGAATATCCTGTGCTTCTTTTACCAATACCACCTGCCGGTCGCCCATCATGGGAAATCGTTTGGCATTCGACATTATCCTGACCATATCCACATCCTTTCCATACATTACCATCTGATTAAATCCCTTCTGCTCTTCCGGCAAGGCGTTTTTTTCGATGTAATCCGCGATCATATCGATGTAGAAGGGTTCTTCTCCCTGCAGGAAATAGATAGTTCCGTATATGTTCTGACGAAGATCTTTTAAGACCTGATCGGGCGTATGCGGCATAATTTGGTTAGGGTTTGCAGAAATTTCCGATGCCTACAAAGGTAATATGAATAACTTTCCAACAAGCTGAAACGAAAGAAAAGTTACCGTTTGGATCCTACTTATGAGCGTTAACTGTGTTTCGCTGTATCCTTCAATTTTAAACTCTCAATAATCTGAACGGTATCATTTGGATGGGTTTTGATCCACAAACGGTCTTTGGCTATTAGGATGGGACCTTCTTTGCATCGCCCGGTACATTTGGTTTTTATAACTTTTACTTCGTCTTTCAGTCCGTGCGACCGCACCTCTTTACCCAAAGCCTTCTGCACCTCTTTGCTGCCATTTTTTTTACAGTCTTTTCCTCCACAAACAAACACAAAGCGGCAGTATTTATCATAATTTTTTCCCATATGCCAATACAACGAAATGAAAAGCCTCTGGTTTGAATTTGCCAGTAAAATAAACCCGCAACGTATTATTTAAATAATTACCGGGCTACTATTTGCATCAGGATGCCGCATAGCCAGGCGCCATAGGTACCCAGAAAATATCCAAGCACAGCCAGTAATACGCCAACAGGTGCCAGAGAAGGGCTAAAAGCCGATGCGATGATAGGTGCCGAAGCTGCTCCACCGATATTGGCCTGGCTGCCTACGGCCACGAAAAAGAACGGTGCTTTTATGATTTTGGCTACCAGCAGCATAATAACAATATGAATTGAAATCCAGATAGCACCCACCATAAACAATCCCGGATTACTCACAATGGCTGTAATATCCATTTGCATGCCGATAGAAGCAATCAACACATACAGCAACACGCTGGCCATCCGGGAAGCGCCTACACCTTCCAGGGTACGGTATCTGGTGAACGACAATACCAGTCCGATAGCAGTAGCAATTACCACTACCCAGAAAAAGCTGGAAGTAAGGCTGAATTTATCTAATCCGGGAGCATGTTCAGCCAAAAAAGGAGCAATCAAATCGCCACCAATATGACCCAATGCGGTAGCGCCAAAGCCTATTCCTAAAATTACCATAGTATCTACCAGCCTGGGCATGCGGGCAATGCTATCCGAATAATCTTCCATCTTTTTCTTCACTTCTATAACCGCCGAATTATCTGCTTTAAAGAATTGATCAATCTGATCGGATTTGGTACTTCCGTATAACAATACGCCCAGCCAGATGTTGGCTACAATGATATCCACCGCCAGCACCGCCGCGAACAAATTACTGCTGGCACCAAATACCTCCAACATGGCAGCCTGATTGGCGCCTCCCCCTATCCAGCTTCCGGCAATAGTAGCCAGACCCCGCCAAACGGCATCGGGCCCAGCGCCTCCTACAACATCGGGGGCAAAAGTGGATACAATAAGAATCGCCAGCGGACCGCCAATAATTACCCCCAGTGTGCCGGCCATAAACATGATGACTGCTTTTGGGCCTAGCCTCATAATTCCTTTTAAATCCATACTTAAAGTAAACAACACCAAACTGGCGGGTAACAGGTACCGGGAGGCTACGGTATACAATTGTGAATACTCGCCTGAAATAATATTCAGCGAATTATAAATAGAAGGAATAAAGTAACACAAAAGCAGGGAAGGCACATAGGTGTAAAATTTTTTCCAGAAAGGTTGCTCACTGGAAGCGGTAATAAAAATAACGGCCAAAGTAACCATAAGCAAACCCAGCACAACCGCATCGTTGGTGATAAGGGGTAAAGATTGTTCCTGATGTTCCATGTAGGATAATTAACAGACTGGTTTAGGCAACCAAAGCTAGCGGATAAGTTTTCAAGATAAAATTATATTGTATCAAATAGAAAACAAACCAATCTTCCCTTTTCCGAAAATTTACCTTCTGAATTTATTCTTTTCATTTATATGTTTTTTGAATAAACAGTGAATTTCCCTCATCAGTAAGAATTCAAAGTTTAAGAATAATTAACAACTCAATTCAGAATTATTTTTGATCAATATGGATAGGGTGAGATTTTTTATGAAAAAAGTACTTTATACGGCTATTTATTTATTTGTATTTGTTTTGAATTCGCAAGCGCAGCAGATTCAGCAATATACCCAATACATTACCAATCCGTTTATTTACAATCCTGCCTTTGCCGGCTACGACAACAGGCCGACACTATTTGCTACACACCGGCAGCAATGGTTGGGCATTGAAGGAGCGCCTGTTACCACCAATTTAATTTTTCATTCACCACTGGGAAATAAAAGCCCGATTGCCATTGGGGCTAATATCAATAACGACCGCTTTGGCCTGATCAATAACTTTTCTGCCCGCTTTACTTTCGCCTATATGCTTCCCTTATCGGTAGAATCTGAACATTATTTAAAATTCGGGTTAGCCGCCGGCCTGGGGATGAACCGGGTAGACCTGTCAGAAGTAAATTTTGATGATGATTATACTTTAAATACCATTAATAATGGGAATATCTATCCGGACGGCCGCTTCGGTATCCAATATCATTTTAAGCATTTAAATATAGGTCTTACTTTACCCCATCTTTTTGTATCTCCTTTAGCAGACAGTGAGGAATCGTCGCTCGTGCAAATCAGTCAAATGAGTAAATATCTGACCATGATCAATTACCGGTTTAATTTTGGTACCGGAGAAGTACTTGCTTTTGAACCTACCCTGATGTATCAGGTTACCGGCACCCAGCATAACCGGATAGAAGGATTAGGGGTTTTGCATATCAAAAATACAGTTTGGGTGGGCGGCGGTTACCAGCAGGAATTAGGAATAGCGGCTGTACTGGGTGTTAAAACCCAAAAACTGAGTATAGGTTATTCTTATGGAATGGGTGGTTCCGGCATTAGCGAATATGGCAACGGTACCCACGAAATACAATTAGGTTTTATTTTAGGTAAGAAAAAGGAAGTGCTGACACGCAAACCCAGATTAACCCGATCGGCACAAGGCGAAGCCATACCAGAAGAAATTATTGCCAAACAGAAAAAAACCAATGATAAAAAAACCGATAACCAGGTAAAACCCCAGGATTCATATAAATCGGTTAAAAATGACAGTAGCAAACACGCTATCGAGAACACTGATCAGCTGGCAACCCAAATAAAAAATCAGAGGCAGGCACCTCAAACTTTAAGCAGTTTTGGCGAACGTGCGCCCATAGCAGATAGTACTTTAACAAATACTATGTCAACAAATAGCGCGATAAAAAAGGATACTCCAACCAATAGTACTTCAACAAAGTCTCAGATTCAGGATCTGGAAAAAGAAGAAAAAACCGAATTTCCCGCGCAGGAAAGCAGAACCGTCAGGGTTTCCAAAAGTATTGCCAGCCAACACCCTATGGAAATGAAAGCCGGTAACTATGCCATTGCAGGCACCTTTTCTCAGCAGGCCAATGCCGAAAAATTAAGTCAGAAACTATTTACTGAAGGCTTTTTTGCCAAGGTAGGCTTTAATTCCGTAAAAGGTTATTACTACGTGTATCTGCTTGAATCGGACAGTCTCAACAAAGTAAAACAGGAAATCTCACAATTGAGAAACAACTCTATTTTCAAAGATGCCTGGATTATGATTGTTGAGGAATAAAAAATTGTGAATTTAAGCTGACACCACCCTGTAACAAGCCCAAAGCTTCCCAAATAACCATCAGAAGTTTATAAGAATTTAATCTTATACCCTTAATAAAATAACATCTGTTATTTGTACTTTTTGCTCATTCTCCATAGTGGGCCTGATACCTTTCCCACTTCCATTCTTAGTAATTTCCACACTGGGAAAGGATACCACTATTGTGTGTACACATTAGCTCTCAAGTCTGGTAGTTTATAATTTTTTGTAATTGTTTTTTTCTTATTAAAAATTAATGATATTTAATAGTGTTACTTTTACAAAAGTATCATTCCTTGAAATCTGTGATGAATAGCTATGCTCCATGCAGTTCAGGTAACTATCCTTTGATAATAAATATGATGAGCGACCAACGTGCGTTTTATATAGGGGAAGCGAACAAAACAGATACAGACCTCTCTGCTGAAAAAAAATCTTTTCGGAAACCGAATCAAATAAATGAAAGCAAGCTTTGGGATGATTTCAGGCAAGGAGATCAAATTGCCTTTGAAATGATTTATGCTGAAAATGCCAACCGGCTTTATAATTACGGACGGCAGCTCACGCATAATACCGATTTGGTAAAAGATTGTATTCAGGATCTGTTTGTGGATCTGGGGGAGCGTACAATCAAACTCGGTAATACAGATTCTATCAGGTTTTATATACTCAAATCATTCAGAAGAAGACTTTTTAAGTCGTTAAAAAAAGCAAACAGAATTTGCAGTATCAATGAAATTAAAGAGATTCAGTTGGGCATTACTTTATCACATGAGGTAAAATTGCTGAATGATTTAATAGACGCTGAAAGAATGCATCAACTTAAAAAAGCTTTAAATCAACTTACTCCCCTGCAAAAAGAAGCTATCTTTCTCTTTTATTTTGAAGGTATGACCTATACCCAAATCGCTGAATTGTTTGAGTTTTCCCGAACCAATAGTGCCAGAGAACTTATTCACAGAGGCATTGATTCCTTATCTAAATTTCTCAACCCTTTCTATTGATAATTAGCGACTCAGCTTTTATTATTTTAATTTCATTAAAAACGTATTTTTTTGACATTTTCATATTATTATATACATTTATTTAACCGAATTAAAAAAATTTCATAACAATACGTTAAATTGATTCTCTTTGTTCTTATATTATATACATATTGAGAATAAATGAAATCAGAAAAAATTTTCAGTGTTAAAGAATTAATCCAGGATGAACATTTCATTCAATGGGTAAAGACCAGTGGAGCGGCTGAATCAGATAACTACTGGAAAACCTACCTTAAAGAAAATCCTGATCAGGAAAATAATGTAAATATCGCCGCGCGATTTATTAAGACAGTTAAATTAGACAAGGAATATTTTTTACCACAGGATGAGTTGGATAAGATTAAGATTAATATCCAATTCAGAAAAATTCAAAAAGCAACCCACACTGTTAAAAGCAATAACAGATTCATATTCTGGAGCGTGGCTGCCGGTTTGCTTTTACTACTCACTTTTTATACAGGCTATAGTTATTGGATGCGCCAGCATGCTGTGTTAAGCGCATCAAATACTCCCTCTATCATAGAAAAACGCACGGAGTACGGGCAGAAGCTTACCATCAGTTTACCGGATGGCACCCTGGTAAAAATGAATGCTGGCAGTTCGATATCTTATCCTGCTGAATTTTCCGATAATCAGAGAGAGGCGCGTTTTTCAGGCGAAGGATTTTTTCAGGTGAAAAAGGATAGTAAAAAGCCTTTTCTCATTGAATCAGAAGGGGTTTTCACAAAGGTGTTAGGTACTTCTTTTAACCTTCGGTCCTATGCCGGTGAGGACAAAATAAATGTGGCGGTAGTAACCGGAAAGGTTAAAATGTACCAGATTGCCGATTCAGGTGTATTGCTGTTACCGAATGAAATGGGAGTTTTTACCAAAACAAAAAAACAAATCACCAGGCATTTTTATAATTCCGATGAGGTATTGGCATGGAAAGAGGGTACCTTGAACTTCAATAAAACTGAATTACCCAAAGTACTGGAAGAACTTGAAAAATGGTATAGCGTAACGTTCGTAGTTGACGAAAACGTGCGCTTAAGTGGCGACTTTTCAGGAAAATTCCAAAATTCAAACCTGGAGAATGTACTGGAAGGCATGCGGTTTACCGCTATCAACAAGTTTCAGTATAAAATTGAAAATAAAAAAGTTTACCTAAAACCTGAATAACTATGAGAATAAACAATCTGACCATCTATTTTGATTCAAGCTAAAGCCAGGCATACACCTGGCCTTAAACCAGATAATTCCAACATACTAAGGTCCAAGGTATCATGCTGGAAGCTGTCTTGGTGTTCTGTACAACCTAAAACAACTATTAAAATTATGAAAAAATATTTACTCAGTAAAATATTATTGATGTCCAGGTTATTCGTATATGGTTTTTTGTTGCAAGCCTTGTTTATCACGCTCCTCAAAGCTGAAGATGCCAACGCCCAATGGAAAAGCATCTATGAAATTTATGTTTCCATTGATGTAACTGATGAGAATTACTCTCATGTGTTTTCTGAATTAGAGAAACAATCCAACATCAATTTTACCTACAACCGAAAAAGCTTATCTAAAAAAGCAATTACCGTTACCGCCTATAACCAGTCGTTAGGCACCGTACTGGAAAACATTTCTCTGAACTCCGATTTTATGTTTAAAAGGATAAATGGAAATATCCACGTCAATAAAAAGCCTGATTCGTTTAAAAGTGAGACCGAATTTGTAATTGAAGCGAATGTGTCAGGAACTGTTACCGATGAAACAGGAAGTATTATCCCAGGGGTTTCTATTGTAGAGAAAGGCACCACCAATGGTACCGTTACCGATATTGATGGTAAGTACTCGTTGAATGTTGCCGAAGAAGCGGTGCTGATCTTTAGTTTTGTGGGCTACCTTACCCAGGAAGTTCCGTTGAATGGCAGGAGCCAGATTGACATTTCTCTGGCTCCGGATATCGCTACCTTGCAAGAGGTGGTAGTGGTGGGATACGGTACGCAGAAAAAAGCCAATCTCACCGGTTCGGTATCCAGTGTAGGCGAAAAAGAAATCGCCAATCGGCCCATCACCAGTGCGGCTACTGCCCTGCAGGGCACCGTATCGGGTGTATACATTAATCAGAATTCGGGACAGGCAGGCAGAGACAATGTGCAGATTAATATCAGGGGTATTGGTACTTTAAATAATTCCGATCCTCTGGTACTGGTAGACGGCATCGAGGCACCATTGAATAACATCAATCCGGATGACATAGAAAGTGTAACCGTATTGAAAGATGCTGCCTCCGCTGCCATTTACGGTTCCCGGGCTGCCAATGGAGTGGTGTTGGTAACCACAAAAAGAGGAAGCCGGGGCGATCGTGTTACCTTCGACTACAATGGGTATATGGGAAGTTCAGAAGCCATTCGTTTGCCTGAAATGGTTACCAATTCGGTGCAGTTTGCCGAACTATGGAACGAAGGGCTTACCAACTTCGGTAATCCGGTGAAGTATTCCGACGCTGAAATTGAAGGTTTCCGGCAAAGGAATATCAATACCGACTGGATTGACTTGGTTTTCAGGAAAGGCCCCATTCAACAGCATAACTTCAGTGTTGCTGGCGGGTCAGAGAAAACCAACTTCCGGTATTCGCTGGGGTATCTGGATCAGGATGGTACCATACCGGCATCCAATTTCAAACGTTTTAATACCAGGTTTAACCTGGATACATACGTGAACGACAAGGTCCGCATCGGAACCAGTATTTCATTAACCAGGGGCGATATTCATGCGCCAGGGGGCAATGTGCTGGGCGATGGCAATGTGGCAGGACTTGCCATACAGGGGCTTCCCTTCAACGTGCCTTACGATGATCAGGGGCGATTTGCTTCTCCTTTAGGATTGGCCGGTCGTGCTAATCCTATGGCCATTGCAGCTTCCCGCGAATACCGGGAACTGACGCACGATGTGCTGGGCAGCACCTATATTAATTATGAGATCATCAGCGGACTGAATGTAAAAGGAACAGCAGCTATCAATTACAGAACTGCCAATGAGGCCACCTTTGATAACCTGATTGAAATCTATGATATTCTTACAGGCGATGCCACACAAATTGCCCCGGTAAGGGGCAGAAGTCGGTATGCCAGTCAGGCGCTTAATGTGACTACCTGGTTACAGGCTTCCTATGAAAAAAGTTTTGGCCTGCACAATTTCAATGTTTTGGTTGGTTTCAACCAAGAGGAAAGTAACAGTGATGAGTTCAGAACTTCCAGGAACGGACAAATATCCAATTCGGTGAAAACCCTGTCCTCCGGCGACGCTTCCACAGCCACCAACGATGAAAATGGCACAACATGGGCATTACAGTCTTACTTTGGCCGCCTGAACTACAATTTTCAGGAGAAATACTTGTTTGAAGCAAATTTAAGGTATGATGGCACTTCCAGGTTTTTAAATGACAAATGGGGCGCTTTTCCTTCTTTTTCTGCTGGATGGGTTCTTTCTGAAGAAGGTTTCTTAAACGATATTTCTGCGGTAGATTTTCTGAAACTGCGGGCATCGTGGGGCAAGCTGGGTAATCAGAATATCGGAGATTTCCGATTTGCCAGAAGCCTCTCGCTCACCCAGGCGTATTCGTTTGGCGGCACCCTGGTACCTGGCGCAGCCATTACCAATCTGGGTAATCCTGACCTTACCTGGGAATCAACCACCATGAGCGATATCGGACTGAACCTGGGGCTATTTAACTCAAAAATAGAACTCGAAGCGGATTATTTTATCAGAAATACCGCAGGCATCCTTTACGATCTTCCTTCAGAAATTACCACGGGTTTTAGTTCTCAAATTTCCAACGCGGCGGAAGTCAAGAATGAAGGCTGGGAACTGGCGCTTAATTATAACGATAATTTCGGCGACCTGAATGTATCGGTAGGTGGCAATGTAACCCATGTGGAAAGTATTGTGGAAGAACTTAACCCCAACATTCCCAATGACGGTTCCGACCGGTCTATCAGTGGACGCACCATTATTGAACCCGGCTCGCCCATCAATAGTTATTTCGGATACCAGTCGCTGGGCCTTTTCAGAACCCAGGAAGAATTTGACAATGCCCCTGACCATTCCGGATTAGATCCTAATTATGGCGTGGGAGATGTAAGACTGGCCGATATCAGTGGTCCTGAAGGTGTTCCCGATGGCATTATTACTTCTGACGACCGGGTGGTAATTGGCCACCAAAACCCAATATGGTCGTATGGCTTTAATTTAAAGCTGGCATTCAAGGGTATTGATCTGCTGGCCCTGTTTCAGGGAGCCGGAGATTTTAATGGATACTCCAGCGAAGAACTGGCCGCACCTTTCTTTAACACATCCGGTTTGCAGGCCAGGTGGGCTGACCGGTGGACGCCCGAAAATCCTGATGGTTCCATGCCCCGGCTGTACGTTTCAACAGGCCCCAGCAACAGTACCAACAACACCTTCTGGATGTATGACAGAAGCTACTTAAGGATGAAAAATCTGCAAATAGGGTATACACTTCCACAAAGTATTATAGGGAACACCTTTATTCAAAGTCTCAGAATATATGCCAATGGAAGCAACCTGTTTACCGTCACAGATTTTCCTTACCTGGATCCTGAGAGACCTCCGGGCGCGGATCGGGGCACCAACTCTTATCCTAATTTAAGAATCATTTCCGCTGGGTTGAATATTAGATTTTAAAAAATAAAAGAAGGAATCATGAAAGATAAAATTTATTTATTGGGGCTGTGCGTTTTTCTGATGCTATTATCAGTAAGATGTAACGATGATGTTTTAAATAAAAATCCAATAGGATCTGCTTCGGCAGAAGGATTTTTCCAGACAGAAGAAGATATTATTATAGGGATCAATGGCGTGTATTCCATCTTTCAGGGCGACATATGGGGAGGCGCCTTTGTGCATGTGCAACCTCACTTCGATGCCGCTACGGACAATGCCGTACTCTGCTGTGACTGGGAATATGGTTTTACAGCCATTGCCAGGGGCACCATGAGCCCTACCACAGGCAGTATGGTTGCCTGGAAATACACCTATGGTTATCAGGCGTTGGCCAGAATCAATAATATGATACAAATTATTGAATCTAATACGGTGAGTGATCTGTCAGCAGAAAGTGCTGCCAAATGGCTGGGTGAATTACGGTTCTTAAGAGGTTTCGTCTATTCAGATATGGTAGATGTGTATGGGGGCGTGCCTATTGTTACAACCCCTTTGTCCAACGAAGAAGCGGTAAAACTTACCCGGAATACCAAGGAAGAAGTGATCCAGCTCATTATAGATGACCTGGACTTTGCTGCCAGCAACCTGGATTATGTACCTAATAACGGGCAAATTGGCCGACCTACCAAACAGGCTGCCCAGGCGCTTAAGGGTAAAGTTTTGTTGTACAATAACCAGTGGGCGGAAGCAGCAGCGGCGTTTAAGCAGGTTATTGACGCTGAAGGGGCTGAGATCGCCCTGGATGAAGATTATGAAGGATTATTCCGGGGTACTAATGAAGACAGCAAGGAAATATTTTTCAGTATCCAATACCTGACTGATGCCGGTGGAGAAGGCAGCTTTCTGCAGGTACATTATGCACCGGGCACCGGCGAACCGGGTAACGGCTGGGGATCATTCACGTACACAAAAGATTTGGTGGATGACTACTATATGACTGATGGCCTCCCCATAAGCAGTTCACCCTTATATAATCCGGATGATGTGCTCACCAATCGGGACCCTCGTTTGCGCATGACGTTTTTCTTCCCCGGCGACACGTACAGGGGTAAAGTACTGGAAAACCCGGAGGATTTTACCGTGAACGGTAGTGAGGTAACCAGCCCCGAAGCTTTTGTGATGAGAAGCCGGAAATGGGTATCGGAAACCGGAAATACAGCTACGGACAACAGCCCGGTAGATTTGATACTTTTACGCTACGCCGATGTATTGCTGATGTATGCGGAAGCACAGAATGAGGCCGTTGGACCTGACGCTTCTGTTTATTCAGCAGTGAATAAGGTAAGAAGCCGGGCAGGTATGCCAGACTTCCCGGCAGGGCTTAGCCAGGATGAAATGAGGGCCGAAATCAGGCATGAAAGAAGAGTTGAATTTGCCATGGAAGGCACCCGGTATTTCGACCTGCTCCGATGGCGCACTGCTGAAACGGTGATCCCTTCTGTGCCTGCACTGGAAAACAGACAGTTTGATCCTTCAAAAAATTATCTGTGGCCTATTCCGCAATCTGTAGTAGATGGTGATTCGGATATCGAGCAGAATCCAGGCTATTAGCCACTATATTCAGAAAGGGACGCTGCAGGTATACACTTATCTGCAACATTCCTTTTTTCTCTTTTAAAGCTGTTGTTAACGCCAAGTGAATTGCATGAGAAGGGTTGTTTTAATTTTGTTTTTTGTACTGCTTTCATCGGGCTTATATGCCCAGAGCCTGTTTACAGACGTAACGGAAGAAGCAGGTATTGACCATTACTTTCAGGTTTTCCAGGGTACTTTCGGCGGTGGTGCCGCGGTGCTGGATTTTAATAACGATGGCCATGAAGACGTGTTTATCACGGGAGGCAGCGGCAAAAATGCCCTGTATAAAAACAATGGTGGTGGCCCGGATGCATATCCCTCGTTCTCCAATGTAATTGATGAGGCTGGTTTTTCAGATTTAGATACCGTAGTTACACAAGGAGCTGTTTGCGCCGATGTGAACAAAGATGGGTATACCGATATTTTTATTACTACCATTGCTTCTGTGAATAATAATACATTTACCGCGGCAGCCAATTTCCTTTTCATCAATAATGGCAATGGCACATTTACCAATAAAACAAAAAGCTACGGACTGAATGATATTACTTTTTCCACTGGCGCAGCCTTTGGCGATGTGAACCAGGATGGATTTCCAGACCTGTTTGTTGGGAATTACTTCAATAAATTTAAAGGACGGCTGGATGATTACAGCGGCGTACTTACCGAAGGCGAACAGGCTCCCGCTGCTGATCTGCTGTATATCAACAATAATGGTGGCAGCTTTGTTGAAGTCAGCGAATTGTATGGCATCACCCATACCGGATTGGGTTTTGGGGGCGTATTTACCGATTATGATAATGACGGAGATCTTGACCTGATGGTGATCAATGATTTTGGAAACCGGGCTACGCCTAATCTTTTATACAGAAATGAATATCCTGAAAAAACTTTTATAGAGGTAAGCACAGCCATGGGCTTCGACCTTGGCATCAATGCCATGGGCGTAGCCATTGGCGATTATAACCTGGATGGCTGGATGGATTATTTTATCTCAAACATCTCATCTAGTCCGTTTTTAGAAAACCAGGGCCAGAATAGCGCTCCCTTTCTTGAGAAAACCAGGCAATTGGGCACTTCTTATCCTATTCTCCATACGGCCCAGGGACAAGGCGTACCAGGAATTAGTTGGGGAGTCAATTTTTTTGATTATGATAATGACATGGACCCTGATCTATATATTACCAATGGTTGCCTCAATCCCAGCATTTTACCTAATCCCAATCTGCTCTTAGAAAATATCAACGGGCAATTTGTATTAAATGGCCCGGCTTCCGGACTTTCTGATCCTTCCATTGGCAGAGGTTCCGTAACTTTTGATTATGACCATGACGGTGACCTGGACATACTGGTAGTGAATCAGTCGCAGTATCAGGACCCCGGGTATGTGGTAGAAACAAAAAGTGTCCGGTTATTCCGAAATGAGACTACCGGCAATAACTGGCTGCAGGTAAAGCTGGTGGGGCAGTCTGCCGATAAAAACGGAATCGGATCGCGGGTGGAAGTATACGTGAATGGCCATCAACTTATCAGAGAAATTGATGGCGGTTCCAGCCACGAATCGCAAAACAGCACCATTGCCCATTTTGGTTTGGCCCAAAGCACAAAAGCTGATTCCCTAATTGTGCGCTGGATGGGAGGGCCGACACAAACGCTTTATGATGTGGAAGCCAATCAGCTTGTTGAAGTAACTGAGGCCATTGTAACCGGTGTAGATGATCCTTTGTTATTATCGTCGGTAAACCTTTATCCTAATCCCATTCATAGCTATCTTAAGATAAATATGGGAAGTTTGCCTGTTGCTGAGGCTGTCCATCTTGAGGTGTATAGTTTTAATGGTCAGTTGGTAGACCAAATAATGGTAAACAGGGCGGATATTAAAGATAAAACCCTGCTTTGGAATGTGCCCCATTCATTGCATCCAGGGATGTACATCATGAAAATATCTGCTGGAACTAAGGTTGTATTAAGGAAATTTATGAAAGAGTAAAACAACGATTGTATGAAAAAAAGATATTTACTGCTGATAGGCCTGCTTATGATCAGTACTTTTTCTTTTGCCCAGCATTCCGTAGCCCGCCTTTGGAATGAAGTACTGTTGGAGGCTATCAGAAACGACTATGCAAGACCTACGGTACACGCGCGAAATTTATTTCATACCGCTGCGGCGATGTATGATGCCTGGGCGGCTTACGATCCTTCGGTTTCTACCTATTTTTTGGGTAAGCAACATGGGGATTATTTGTTTTCATTTAACGGAGTACCTGTACCCGATAATATTAAGATGGCTCGGCAGGAAGCCATTAGCTATGCCTGTTACCAGTTGCTCAAATTCAGGTTTCGCAATAGTCCGGGGTGGGAAGCTACCTACCTGAATATTGAAAACCTGATGCAAACGCTGGGGTATGACCCGGGTTATACGAGCGAAGATTATACCACAGGAAAACCCGCGGCACTGGGCAATTATATAGCCGCCAGTATTATTGAATTCGGCTTGCAGGATGGTGCCAATGAAGGCGCTGACTATCAAAATATTGACTACGTGTCGGCCAATACTCCTTTATCTTTAATGAAGCCGGGAAGTCAGGATATCGGTGATCCCAACCGGTGGCAACCTCTGGCCTTTGAAACATTTATCGATCAGTCCGGCAACGAAGTTCCGGGTGGGATACCTGCATTTCTGGGTGCGGAATGGGGCAAAGTAATACCCTTTTCCCTAAAAAACGAAGACCTTTCCATCTATCAGAAAGCCGGTATCGAGTACTGGGTGTATCACGATCCGGGCGATCCGTGCTATGTAAATCCTGAAAGTAACGACATGTCGTATGACTATAAGTGGAACTTTAGTTTGGTAGCTAACTGGTCGGCTCATCTCGATCCCGCTGATGGCATACTGTGGGATATTTCTCCAAACCACATCGGTAATTTAAATATCAATGAATTTCCCGGAACAATAGCTGGCCTCAGAGACTTTTACAACAAACTGGAAGGCGGCGACCCCAGCCAGGGATATGCCGTGAATCCGAAAACTAATCAGCCTTATGCGCCACAAATTGTACCCAGGGGCGATTACACCCGGGTGCTGGCAGAGTTTTGGGCAGATGGGCCAGACTCGGAAACTCCGCCGGGACATTGGTTTACCATCCTGAACTATGTAAACGACCATCCGCTTTTAGAGAAAAAATTCCAGGGCGAAGGCGCGGTGTTAGACCCGCTGGAATGGGATATAAAAAGTTATTTCGTGCTGGGAGGTGCCATGCACGATGCGGCCATTACTGCCTGGAGCATCAAAGGGTATTATGATTTTATCCGCCCCATTTCAGCCATCAGATACATGGCCGACAAAGGGCAGTCAACGGATGAAACCCTTCCCCATTATCATCCTGATGGAATGCCTTTGGCCGCGGGACTGGTTGAGCTTGTAAAAGCAAATGATCCTTTGGCAGGTACCAATGGCGAAAACGTGGGTAAGATCAAAGTGATGGCCTGGAAAGGACACACCTATATTCAGGATACCACCGACGTGGCGGGCGTAGGCTGGATTCTGGCTGAAAACTGGTGGCCTTACCAAAGACCTTCTTTTGTAACCCCTCCTTTCGCCGGCTACGTTTCCGGTCATTCCACCTTTTCGAGGGCGGCAGCCAAAGTGCTTACGCTACTGACAGGTGACGCGTATTTCCCGGGGGGAATGAGTGAGTTTGTAGCGAAAAAGAATGAGTTCCTGGCTTTTGAAGAAGGTCCGAGCACCGATGTGGTACTGCAATGGGCCAGGTACAGCGATGCTTCCGATCAGTGTAGTTTATCCAGAATCTGGGGCGGCATTCACCCGCCGGTGGATGATATTCCCGGCAGGCTGATTGGTGAAAAGATAGGCGAAGAAGCCTTCAGCCAGGCACGGCAATACTTTGAAAACAGCGTGCTGGGCGTGGATGATTTTGTTGTGGCTGAAACAACGTCCGTATATCCAAACCCGATTAGTTCAGGCAATCAATTGCATATCAAATTACCGGCTGACCGGCAACATCTGTCTATCAGCATACGGTCAGTGAATGGGGTTCTGGTTTTTAAGGAAAAGGAGAAAGCCAGTAAAAACAATGAAGTTACTGTGGATATTCCTTCTCTGCGTGCAGGCGTGTATTTTATTTCAATTGAAAACGATTTAACCACTACTTCCCGCATATTACTGGTAGAATAATAAAGCACAAACCTTATGAAAATAGCATATCTCATTATTGGTTGTTACCTCATTGTACATCCTTCTTTTATATTTTCTCAACCTGCCACCCACTCCCCGGCAAACAATGAGGGTTATCAGTTGGTATGGCAGGATGAATTTGACACAGACGGCAGCCCCAATCCGGACAATTGGAACTTTGAACAAGGGTTTGCCAGAAACAGAGAACACCAGTGGTATCAGCCGGAAAATGCTGTGTGCAAAGATGGTTTTTTAACTATTGAAGTACGGAAAGAACAAAAACCTAACCCCAATTACAAGCCTGAAAGCGACAAATGGGAAGAAAACCGGGAATTGATTGAATATACATCCAGCAGTTTGCTCACCAAAGGACTGCATGCCTGGCAATACGGGCGCTTTGAAATAAG
>JBGTIS010000042.1:0-54557 GCA_041745535.1 Cyclobacteriaceae bacterium
GAAGCTGACATCAATGGATATCACTTTCCTATTAGAAGTGACGGGGTCGGCAGTAAACAAAATGCCTGCCGCCTGCGGGAAGACCATCTTCTGAACAACCACAGACAGGTGGACTTTACGGTGGTCGTAGCCGTTTTGAAGGCGGTAAATTACTGCCCGCTCGGTAAATAGCGATGCCCAGCACTTGCTGATATGCTTTAGGATTGCCTCCTTTCCGATAATGTTCAAATACGTATCCTGCTGGCCCGCGAAGGAGGCTGTCGGTAAATCCTCCGCAGTCGCGCTGGATCGTACTGCATAGGCATCTTTTTCATCAAGTCTGGAGAGGAGGCGGGCGATATCTTCATGAATGTCTTGAGGAATGGCTATCCCTTCGATAACCCCGCGAATCTCACCGCTAAGTTCACCGATTTTATCCCGGTCTTCCACCTTTAGAAGCGATAACTGATCAAGTAATTCGTTCATCGACAACGTTTCCCCAATGATTCTTTTAAAAGCTTCAGTAGAAATACAAAAGCCATCCGGTACGTGGATTCCTTCAATCTTGGTAAGTTCCCCCAGGTTCGCGCCTTTACCCCCAACAACCTTGAGTTTTGTTTCTTGAATCATTTTATCAATAAGCATTTTAAATATCAGGATAAAAATTAATTTATAAATATATTATTTTCAGAAGGTTTATGTACAAAGCAAGATCCAGAACCTTTACAAAGGCTTTTTCAGCTTCATCGTACTCGAAAGAGTGTGGCAGCGAAATGGCCAGATCAAATGTTTCCCGCACCTCTATATCACAAGAAAAGGAATTATGCTGGCTACTTTCATAGGTTCAGGAATTTAATGAATGCTATAATAAAGATTTGTTTTTTTTAATTTAAGGTTTTTTTTCTTTATCCTTCACAATTTTCACCAGATAGTAAAGCAGCGCCCCACCCAAAGCGGCTACAAATAGCCCAATTAGGATAACAGCGATTTTCATGGGAGATTATCTTTTAATGATACAGAAGTTTGTACTCCAATATTGAAAGTTGATGGTCGTAGGTTTTCTGATGTAAAAGTTTAGTTTTGTATTTTTTCTTAGAATCGCCAAAAAGCCGGATACCTTCGCCCATAATCAGTGGATTGAGCTTTATCTTCAGGATATCAATCAGTTCTTGATCCAGTAGC
This sequence comes from Cyclobacteriaceae bacterium, assembly GCA_041745535.1. GTDB lineage: Bacteria > Bacteroidota > Bacteroidia > Cytophagales > Cyclobacteriaceae > JBGTIS01. Next base: position 1,162 of record JBGTIS010000042.1, read on the forward strand.
CAACCCGCGAACAGGCCGCCGCCACATAGATAGATATCTGTGCCTTTTTCTTTTTTCAGGTTTTTAATAAAATCCAGATCCGGGGGCCGTATATGCACTTTCGGGTGGATGTTCTCCAGCGTTAAGGAGTTTGAGAATATATAATGCTGCATATGCGGATAAGGTGGCTGCCCAGGTTCCAGTCCATAGGCATAACCGAATTCATACGTACGCCTGCCCATAATGACCGTGTCAAATTCTTTCAGGTCATTCAGGTATTTATCTACGGCCGCGCCTTCACTTACAAATCCATCAATCGAATCATGGTTGCCTGCTATGTAACCATCGATTGTGGTAGCTACGTAATACACAATTCGTTTCATATTTCAAGGGTTAAAATTAAATCGCTTAATCGGAAGTATTAATTCCGGGCGTATTTTTCTATTATTTCTGTTACTGCCTGATGCGCGTTTTCCATACAGGTCAACAATCTGAACTGGGCTTTTGCCCTCATCAGATTGTGGGATGGATTTTTAATTTTATAATATACATCCGCCATCAGAAAATCAGTAAGAAACCGAAGTCCCATAATTAACGTCATATAACGTCCGGCGAAAGGAAGATAATCAATTTCAATGGAAGTTAACAGTTCCGCTTCGCCCAGATAACCGCAAGCGAATGCTTCAAACAAATTCAGATCGAAACGTATATTTTCCAGATTGACTTCATCTTCAGCTCCGGTATTGGTAATGGTTCGGATGGCGTCGCCAAAATCAAACAGCACGGTACCCGGCATTACCGTATCCAGGTCTATCACCGCAATGGCTTCCTGGGTAGTTTTATCAAAAAGAACGTTGTTTAACTTTGTATCATTATGGGTAACCCGTTCGGGTAGTTTTTTATTTTTAACCAATGCGTACACCTCTCCCATACCTTGTTGTCTGGTTCGCGCAAAATCAATTTCCGCCAATACTTCGTTTACCCGGTTAACCGTATTATCTGCCACAGCATTTTCAAAATTACGCGACCGGCTTTCCATATTATGGAAATCGGGGATGGTAATGGCCAGTCGCGAAGCTGGATAATCTTTGAGCATTGACTGGAACAGTCCGAAAGCTTTACCGGCCTGGAACGCCTGTGCCGGATGGGAAGCCACGTCATAGGAAGTGCTTCCCGGAACAAAGGTCATCAAACGCCAGTAAAGGCCCGACTGATCTTTATAGTAAGCCTGGTTGCCGAGGGTACTGATTACAGATATGGGAACAAAACCCGAGTACTTTTCTTCCTTACTGATTTTTTGGTTGATATGATCGGTCACCCGTTTGGTATTGTCCATTAACTGGGGAACCTGACGGAATACGTGGTGATTAATGCGTTGCAGCAAATACTTTTCACCACTTTCAGAAGCATGCACCAGGTAGGTGTCATTAATATGCCCGGAACCAAACGGCTGAATACTTTTTGGAGATGAGGCAATACCAAACTGACCCAGGATTTCTATCTTATGTTCAAATTCCTCATTCAACATAGCAGAGAACAAAGTAGTGGTTAGGTGTGTAATAAAAAGTGGAAATTTAGGCTAATAATTCCTGAAAATAAATGGGGAGGGGGAAATTATCGGAAGGGCTTATAAAAGAAAAAGCCTGTCTGAATATTCAGACAGGCTATTGTTATTTTATACAATTTCAACCAGTTTTATTTCAAAAGTGAGGTCTTTTCCGGCAAGCGGATGATTGGCATCAATGGTGATAGCATCATCTTTTATTTCGGTAACTGTTACCGGAATGGTGTTGCCATCCTGCTGTTTTACAGCCAATTGCTGACCTACTTCGGGCTTCACATCAGGTGGAATATTGGTTTTAGGCACTGAGAATATCATTTCTTCCCGAGTTGTGCCGTAAGCTTGTGCCGCGGGAATATCTGTGGTTTTTGAATCACCTACTTCCATGCCCAATACAGCATTTTCAAAACCAGCAATTACCTCGCTTTTTCCTATGGTAAACTCCAGCGGTTGGTTTCTTTCCACGGAGGTGTCAAATACAGTCCCATCGTCGAATGTCCCTGTATAATGTACTTTGACTTTGTCTCCTTTTTTCACGTTTTTCATGTCTTTAAATTTTGATTTCATCTGTTTATGAAACCTCGCCGGCAGACATCCCACTAAGGAATATCCTTTCACCAAAAGCTCGGTTACATAACAATTTTTAAGTAAGTTAGTAATTTGGTAGATATACCATTTTATTATTTAAATTGCAAAAAATTCAATGGCTTTATCTAACAGTAACAAGCTAACCTAATAAAATGATTTGTAATTAGTAAATAATTTTCAAATAAAAACCAGTTTAAATAATTTTAAAGCTATCGCTCAATAATGAATACCGTAAGCCATACTATTACCGACATATTAGTTCAAAAACTGGGAATTGCCCCTACGGAAATAACTTCAGAAGCCAATTTCATGAAAGATCTCGGTGTTGATTCGCTGGATTACGCGGAACTGGTGATGGAATTAGAACAGGCTTTTGATATTACCATACCCGACCATGAGGCAGAAAAACTCAAAACTGTAGGGCAGGCTATTGCCTATGTAGAAGACAAACAAAAGGAGTAAAAATTTATCTGACTTGTGCCCAGTGCAGTACTGTTTCTTTTTTAAATTACCAGAATGGTATGAACAATAAATCGGAGGTAAAGGCGCTTTGCAAGCCCTGGCCGCCGCCAGATTGGGCAGTGAAGTAGGCCTGCTTACCTGCCTGAGTGCCGACACATTTTCAAAAGAGCTGATCCGGATTTTCCAGCAGGAAAATATTGATATTAATTACCTTTCGGAAGAAAAAGAAATAGCTACCGGCGCCACTTTTATTTTTACAGATACCACTGGACAAAAATCTGTTGTTGCCACACCCGGTGCCAACCAGCGACTACTGCCTGAAAAAATTGATGAAGCCCGATTCCTGATTTTATGCTGCTCCAGTTAGAATTGCCCCATACTACTACCGATTACCAGTTTGAGTTATCGCAAAAGCAGATATTCAGGCTGCCGCGCGGTTCCTGATGCGGAAAGGATTACAAAACCTGGTAGTACTTTCACATCGCTTTGGCTTGTATTATGCCAGCAAAAGAATAAACCAGTTTCTGGAAACTAATGTGCTTGCTTCGCTCAATAAGCAGGGATTAGATGATATTTTTTGCGGTGCCCTGGCCGCAGCTTTGGGAAGTGGGAAAGCCGAATGGGACGCCGTTAAATTTGCCGCATCCACGATTGCTTACGCAGTAGTTCATTCAGAAAATCGTTTGGAGGCGCCCACTTATGCTTCTGTAAACGCACATATAGCCCAAACCAACTGGTAGTGTTAGTGTCAAATGTTTTCTGTTTTACCTATGTTTTTGAACCTTAATAAAAGGGTTTCGAACACAGTGTATCTGTCAGGCAAATTGGTATCTAAAATAAGGTAAGGCATTTTGGCGTTCCGAGCGCATTGTCCGTCCAGTTCATCCCGATCGCCAATAAACAAACACTGATCGGGGCGCACATCAAAATACCGGGCAATATGCAGCAAAGCTTTCGGATTTGGCTTGAGACTGTCAATTTTTGAATCGGTTGAACTCAATACCAAATCGGCCTGAATACCCATTGAATTCAATTTTTCAACTGCCTCAAAATCAGAATAAATGGCCGTATTGATGCCAATTTCTTTCAGGTGCTCAAAAAAGTTGACTACTCCCGGATATTTACAATGATCCAGAAATCGCAAAGGGTAATTAAACATCCAGTATCGGATTACCTGCTTTACCCTTTCAATGGGATAACCGGTTTTTCTGGCGCATACTTCAAATTGTGCTTCCTCCAGATTAGAATAATCTCCATGAGACAGTTTGTCCCTTTCTTTTCTGAAAACGCTTATTATTCTGAGATCGACATATCGCCAGGGCCGGAGCATATAATGCTTCAATAGGGCGAATTTCATTTTATCGCGAAGTGTAGTCTGGTTATAGAGGGTACCATCCACATCAAAAATCACAACCCGAATGGAGCTCCAATCAATACTTACCTGATTTGGCATAATTCATTTTTTGTACAAACTTAACAAGTTTACAAGAATTATGCTGTACTTGGTCAGATATTCAATTTCATTTGCTGATCGGATGTACCTTCCCGTACGGAAGAAAACGCGATACTGAAGCTGGTTCCCTTACCCAGTTCGGACACCACCTGTATGGTGCCATCCAGTTTTTCCACCGTTTCTTTCACAATATACAAACCCAGGCCTGAGCCGGTACCGCCTTCAGACGCTCTGAAAAACATATTAAAAATTTTATCCAGATGTTTTTCGGCGATACCCTGTCCGTTGTCTTTCACAATCAGGTCGGCCGTATCATGGTTAACAAAAGCCGCTACATAAATAAAGCAGTCGTCTTTGCGGTGGGTACTGCTGTAGCGAATCGAATTGCTGATTAAATTGCTGAGTATTGCTTTAATCCGGCGCACATCAGAATAAAACGGTACGGGTTGGTTGACATTGATAATTTTCTTGATTTTATCGGCATGCTCCATGTATTCCAGTTCCTGGAAAATCTCCTTGATAATTGCCTCAAAATCTACTTCTTCTCTTTTTACCTTCTGCGTTGAGTTTCGAGAATAATCTACAATATCCATAATAAATGAATCCATTTTATGAATACTTTTCTCCATCAGTTGTAAATATTTATCCCTTTGCTCTTCACTTTTCTCATTCTTAAGAATATTTACCAAACCTGATAAGGAGGAAAGTGGGGCTTTTAAATCGTGAGAGGCACAATATACGAACCGGTCAAGTTCTCCATTAATTTTTACCAGTTCAGAATTCTGCTTCTCCAGGCGCACCATGGCTTCCCGTTTCTCCGTAAAATCTTTTATCGATCCATTATAATACACATTGGTATAGTCATCCACCGATTGGCTGCAGGTAACCAATGCCCAAAAGGTAGAACCATCTTTTTTCTTCAGTAAAATTTCTTTATCAGAAAACTGGGAACGTGACTCCAGTTCCTCCAGCAAATTATAATCTCTGGCCATTTTGTTATAGAACAAATTGGTGTAAAAGCTAAACGCGTCGTGCCGTGAAGAATACCCGAATAAGTCGAGAAAAAACTGATTGGCATACAGAATTTCCCCTTTCTTATTCACACGGAAAAGCCCTTCCGGAATATGATGTGCCAGCGAGATCGCGCTATTCTGATCGTTCACTTTCTGAAACACTACCTGATCCCGTTCCTCTATTTCGATAACGGAGGTAAGCTTATATTCCTGTTCCCCAGTGGCAAAAAACTTTTCAGAAGAAATGAACACCTTTTTCCAGGTGCCGTCCTTTACTTTTATTTGTTTTAAACCATCATTCTCCTGATTACCCAGTATGAAGTTTTTGTAATACAGGCTGGCTCTGTCTTTGTAACCCTCAGGTTCTATCATCGAAACATGCTGCCCCACCAATTCCTCCCTGCTATACCCATAAATTTTGCAATAGGTTTTATTTACGTTAAGGAAGTAATTTTTATAATCCAACACACACATACCAATCTTCGATGTACTAAAAACAGCATTGAGAAGAACTTCGGTTTCAATCATTAGGGATAATTCAGTAATCTGTGTTTAATTTATTTGGAGCAAAAAGCAAGAAAATTCATGCTCCTGAAAAAACAGGAAGCTCAATTTAGTTATATTCTTAAGTTATAATCAGCACCCAGAAACTCCGCTGAAAAACTTATTAAAGGGTACTAAATTTACTTCAAATTATATGGAAGTTCCTCAATTTTAAAAGGAAAATTTTTAAGGAATTTCAGGATAGTTTTTATTACAGAAGTGTATCTTAATAGTAATCAGGCAATTAGCCAAAAAGGTCTAATCTATTGCTTTAAGCAATTTTTTTTAATAAAAAAATCATATGTTTTTGTTGCGTTATTGCTCCAAAAAGCATGGTTTAAATGGAGGATTTTGGTTGCTTAAATATGGGTACGGTACTGCAAGGCTCCCCATACATAATACTACTGGCGTGTGGCTGTAGTAATCGGGTAATCTCCACATAGGCATAGGTAGGAACAGGAAACTTTCCACACCCCTTAATGACCACTTTTTTATCTTTAAATTCAGAAATATCTACTTTGCTCAATGCCTCTTTGAACAGCATGTTTTCTAACTGTTCGAGGCTACCAAATATTACCAGACGCGCGTAAGGCGCCAGTTGCGTTGCCAACAGCATATAGGCCCAGGTGGGTACAATGGCATCCACAGAACAACCTATCGCCACATTTTTATTCTGATACTGGCTCCAGTCGTGAGTTTTGATATATGCTCTGAAATCTTTTTCCCTTAATATCATTTCCTGAAAAAGATTGTCTTTGATATCGTACACCACACGGTCACCAGGATGATAGTACTGTTCCAGGTCAAAGGTGATGAGCGGGCTATTGGCTACCCGGTTAACAATTTGGTTTTCCTCCTCAGTCGTTCGCATATCTGAATATTAGGTAATAAAGTTTCTGATGCTTTTTTAATTCAGTTCAACGGGATTTTGGTTGGGTAGTTCTGAATTCTTTCAGATAAAAAGGCTCAAAGCTTACCAGAGCTTCAAATTTTTGGGAGGCATAATGCTTTCCAGCCAACTCCCCGACCCATTGCGCCGACGGCAAAACCTGGGGCACAAATTTAGCATTCCGGTGTTTGCCCAGCAAGTCAATGCATTTCTGTGCGCCATCGCCAAAGAACAGCACAGGTTGCTGATCCAGAAATTCATTGAAAGAATCCGGATTCACCACCACAGGCCGTACCGGGGTAAGTTCCGAAAATTTATGGTCAAAAACCTGACAGTAAACTTCCATCCTTCGGGCGTCGATCATGGGGCATAAAAAAGCTCCGGATACATTAAATTTGCGCACCCCCCAGGCCATGGCTCCCAAAGTGCTCACGCCAATCAGGGGAATGTCAAGGGCATAGCACAAACCTTTCGCGGTGGCGGTGCCAATACGTAATCCGGTATAAGAACCCGGTCCTTCCGAAACAGCGATGGCCAACAATTCAGCTTTCTTAACATCGCAATGAGTAAGCAGATTGGCAATTAACACATGGAGCAGCGACGAATGTGACTTCTCCAAGTGCAATTCCTGCAAACCTACTACAGCATCGTTTTGATGCAGGGCAACCGAACAGGTTTTTGTGGTCGTTTCGATGCTTAAAATGAAACTCATTGGATAAAATTAATTCAGATTAAAATTATAGAATTACTTACAATTAACGCGATTGGTTGTAAAATACGTGCTAAATTAGAGTTTTGAAATTACTTTAAGTCATTTTTGTTTCCATCACTTTTTTAAGTCCATATGATTGAAGCATTGTACCAGAAATTTTTAACGTGCAAAGGGGTATCTACCGATACTCGAAAAATCACACCGGATGTATTATTTTTTGCCCTCAAAGGACCAAATTTTAACGCCAATGCTTTCGCTGAGGAAGCGCTGGAAAAGGGAGCGCGGTATGTGGTTATCGACGAGGAAAAATATAAAAAAGACGAGCGTTTTATTTTGGTCGATGATGTACTGACCTCATTTCAGCAACTGGCCAATTATTACCGAAAAACTTTTGACATCCCCTTTATTGGCATTAATGGTACCAATGGCAAAACCACCACCAAGGAACTGGCATATGCGGTGTTAAGCCAAAAATACAAGACACATGCCACTGCTGGTAATCTGAATAACAACATAGGGGTACCGCTCACCTTGCTGGGCATACCCAAAGATGCCGAAATGGCTGTTATCGAACTGGGTGCCAACGCGATAGGCGAAATTGATGAATTATGCCGGATTGCCGAGCCTACGCACGGGCTTACCACCAACATCGGAAAAGCACACCTGGAGGGCTTTGGTGGACTGGCAGGTGCCATTCAGGGTGAAAGTGAATTATACGAATACCTGATCGAAACAAAAAGGCAAGCCTTCCTGAATACTACCGACCCAATTTTTCAATCTATTGGCAAAAGGCTGATAAAGCCAATTTTATTTCCTGGTGAGCAGGATTTTCTTTCCTGTAAACTGAAAGAATCCAATCCTTTTTTGGTATACATCGACGAACAAAATCGCGAAATACAAACCCAACTGATCGGGGCTTACAATTATCAGAACATCGCGGCGGCCTTGTGCATTGGGAAATTTTTTGGCGTAGCGGCTGACGCGGCCAATATAGCCATCCAAAACTACATTCCGGCCAATAAGCGTTCCCAGATCGTGAAAACCACTACCAATATGATTATTCTGGATGCCTACAATGCCAATCCTGATTCCATGAAGGTAGCCATCGAAAACCTGGTGGCCATGAAAGCACCAGCCAAAGTGGCCATACTGGGCGACATGTATGAACTGGGCGATGCTACCATAGAGGAACACCGGATATTGGGAGAATTGTTGGTAACTTCTGGTTTCGACCAAATCTTACTTTGTGGTAAACATATGCATACTGCCAAAGAGGCTTGCCCGGCTGCCGAATACTTTGCCGATAAAAAAATGCTTGAAGAACGGCTAGAGAACAATCCAATTTCTCATGCTACTATATTAATTAAAGCTTCACGTGGATTGGCGTTAGAAACTGTTGTTCCACAGTTGTAAAATCATTAGAAAATGAATGAAATGATGAAGTTAATGGTTATTTGTTAATAGAAAAAATATAAATAACCATTAACTTTTACCTTTAAATATATCTTTAATACCCTCATTTATTTTATTTTTCAATATTTTATTATTATCGATAATTACTACCTTTTCATGGATACCAATCAGATTTTAAGCTTCCTGAAAGACCTGCGAAACAATAATTCTAAAGAGTGGATGGACCAGCACCGCGAAACGTATGAAGAAGCCCGGGAAACATTCAAAAAACTGGTGGCAGCCTTGTTGAACGAAATTGCCGCATTTGATCCCGACATATCCGGATTAACACCCAAAGACTGCATTTTCAGAATCAATCGGGATATCCGGTTTTCAAAGGATAAAAATCCGTATAAGAATAATTTCGGGGCCGCTATTTCTGAAGGCGGAAAAAAAGGGCCGAATGCTGTTTACTATCTGCATTTACAGCCCAACGATCTATCGTTTGTTGCTGGCGGTTTGTACATGCCTTCCGCTGAAAATCTGCAGAAAGTACGGCAGGAAATAGACTATAATCCTGAATCGCTAAAAAACATTGTAACGGAAAAGAAATTCAGAGACCTGTTTGGAGCAATACAGGGTGAGAAATTAAAACGGCCACCCAAAGGGTATGATGCCAGCCATCCGAATATAGAACTACTCAAACACAAAAGCTTTATTGTAACCCATGCCCTACCTGATGAAAAGGTTGCTTCTGAAGGTTTTATTCAGGAAGTCGTTCCTTTATTCAGGCAACTGGAACCCTTGAACAGGTATATGAATGTAGCCATCAGTTAAGAAAAGTAAACCAAAAAAAATCCCCTTTTTTGAAAAGGGGACCAAATTATTATTTTGCCGCGGAGTATCGTTTAGATACTTCGTTCCAGTTAATCACATTCCAGAATGCTGAAATGTAGTCGGGTCGCTTGTTCTGATACTTCAGATAATACGCGTGTTCCCAAACATCAAGTCCTAAAATAGGCGTGCCGTTTTCTTCAGCCACATCCATCACCGGATTGTCCTGATTGGGGGTAGAAGTAACTTTTAATTCGCCATTACCAGATACAATAAGCCAGGCCCATCCTGATCCGAACCGGGTTCCGGCCGCATCTGAAAATTTTTCTTTAAAAGCATCGAATGATCCGAATGCCTTGTCGATGGCTGAAGCCAGTTCACCGGAAGGTTTCCCGCCGCCATCGCCTGATAAAATAGTCCAGAATAAGGAGTGATTGTAGTGCCCTCCCCCGTTATTTCTGACAGCCGTGGAATACTTGCTTACATTTTTCATCAGGTCGTTGAGCGACAAATTTGCTTCGGGTTTACCTTCAACAGCGCCATTCAGCTTTGTAACATATCCACCATGATGTTTGGTGTAGTGGATTTCCATGGTTTGCGCATCGATATTTGGTTCGAGTGCATCGTAGGAATAAGGTAGTTTTGGAAGTTCAAAAGCCATTGTTAATGTGTTTAAGGTTAAAAATTAAAAAAAATAAGGCAGTTACCATGCAGCAACTGTTTGTTTATTCATTATTCTATCACGTATTCTTACTATTAAGGTTGTGATAACGCAAGTTATGAATTTTATGTTTTTTTAACTGTTTTGGTAGATTCAAAGTTTAGTATTTTTTTCCGAATGGATATTTGTGTTGTAAATTGCACCCCTAATTTTTTAAGATTTGAAGAACAGGACGAGGCTTATAGTTGTGGCATCATGGACGGGCATTATTACCAATCTGGTACTGGCTGTCCTTAAAATAACCGGTGGATTTGTTGCGGAAAGCTGGGCGGTGATCGGCGATGGCATAGATACTACCGCCGATATCGCCACCTTTATAATTACTTTAATTACCATTAGAATTGCTTCCCGACCACCCAATTCAAAATATCCGTATGGCTATGACCGGGCCGAAACGGTAGCCACCAAATTTCTGGCTTTCATCATCTTTTTTGCGGGAGCGCAATTGCTTTTCACTACTTCCCAATCTTTGTTTCGGGGAGAACATCATGCTATTCCATCGGTGCTGGCGATTTATGTAACCGTTATTTCCATTGTGGGTAAACTGATTCTGGCAGTCTGGATGCACCGGCAGGGGCAATTAGCTGATAGCCCCATGTTGCAGGCCAGTGCCAAAAATATGAAAGCGGATATTATTTTATCAGTTGCGGTACTCATCTCCATTTTACTGGCTGTGCTGATGCATCTGACCTATGCCGATACGATAATGGCTATTCTGGTAAGCTTATGGATTATGAAAATCGCTTTTGGCATTTTTATGGAAACCAGCCTGGAACTGATGGATGGCGTGAAAGATATTAGCCTGTACAAAAGGGTTTTCGAGGCGGTTAATCAGGTAAAAGGCGCTCACAATCCTCACCGGGCCCGCATCCGAAAAATGGCCAACATGTTTGTAGTAGATATCGATATTGAAGTGGATGCCGATTTAAAGGTGCGGCATGCCCATAAAATAGGCGAATTGGTGGAAGAAAGCATCAAACAAAATGTGGAGAATATTTACGACATTATGATACACATTGAGCCATTGGGCAATGTGGAAAAAGAAAAGTATGGACTCACCCGAAAAGATGTGTAACCCTACTTTTCATGAGCGCAAAACCGGAAAGCATTGGCTTTACCTACCCAAATCAACTTCTTCTAATAATATCCGCTCCTCTTCAAAATCGTACAGGGTAAACTGCCGGAGTTGATAGAAGGCAATCCAGAAAGTGCGCAACGATTCGATATATTGCCGTATGGCTTTATCTTTTTCCTGGAGCGCATAGTTCAGGTCGGTGATACTGATTTTTCCGATAAGGTAGCGCTGCTTGGATACTTCATAGCTTTTGTCTGCAATCCGATCCGCCACAGTGGTAATTTTAATCTGTTCTCTCAACATTTTAAAAGTTTTTACCTGGGTGTATACTTCCTGCTCAAAATTAGTCCTGTCCTGGGCTACCGTATACTGCTGCAATTCCAGAATGGCCTCTGCGGATTTTACGGTAGACTTCTGCCTTCCCCAATCCAGAATAGGTATTTCGAAACCAATCCGAATCCGCTGCTGGTCATCAGGCTGATTGTATAATCCATAAAAGTCACTAGAGCGATTGGTAAAACCAAACGTAGCAAACAAATTGGCATTCAGTCCGGTAGAGCCACGCGCCTCAGCCACATCTCTTTCGGCTTCTTTAATGGTTCGTTCAAATTCTATGGCATCACTCCGATTTTTAAAAGCTTCTTGCAAGGCTATATTTTCATCAATGTTGAATACAGGAATATCATCCGGAATTTTAAGCAAAATCGGTTCATTTTCATTGATGCCCACATACGATTTAATCCGAAGGGTAGTGGTTTCCAGTTCTAATTCGGCCAGCGCCTGCGCCTGCCTAGAGTTCATTACATTTAACTCAAGCTGAAGCAGGTCATTTTCAGCGATTTTTCCTAAATTATACCGCCCTTGCGCGATCTGATAAATGGTATCGTTGTTGGCCAGATTTTTCTCCGCTACTTCATAATTAATCTGGGCCAGCAATCTTTCAAAAAAAAGTTGGGTGGCAGTAATAGAAATCTCTTCCATAGCCTCCGCGAATTCCTTCTGAGATTCTTCGTACCGCAAGGGTTCTATTTTATGGGCCCACTGCAAATAATTAAAAGAGAACAGTGGCTGGCTCACCCCAATCACCAAAGGATTTCCACTATAACGCGTGATATCTCTGTCAAAATCGTCGAAACGCAATAAGCTGGATTCCAGAAAAAATTCTGTGCCCGAAAAGCCAATAGCCTGTGACGCCCTCAGGTTTAAAATTGTATTGTTGTTTGATATGGGCTGATACACAATGGTACCATCTTCCTGGGTAATGGGACTATAGGTCCTGCTAAAGTCGGGCAACGAACCGTTCAGAGAAATCTGAGGCTTATATTGAGATAAATAAGTACGGTACCGCCAGTAGAAATTTTTCTTTCGCGTTTCTTCCTGTAAGGAGGCAGGCGATTGTACCTTGGCGATTTGAATAACTTCCTTTAAGGTTAAAAGCTTTACGGACGGTTGGTCTTGTTGGTCCTGCGCGAAAATTTTGGTGGAAAGTAAAAAGAGAAACAAAGTTATTGTCAGGGTATGGCTATTCATAACGTAAAGAATTAATAGGATTTTGACTGGCAGCACGGCGGGCAGGCGCGATGCCGAAGATGAGCCCAACAGAAGCAGCCACGCCAAAAGATAAAACGACTGAGAAAAGAGTTACAATGGTAGGAATATCCGCGATTTTCGCGATGATGGTCGCGATCAGCATGCCGAGAAAAATACCAATAATTCCACCAGAAAGGCTTATTAAAGTTGATTCAAAAAGGAACTGAGAAATAATGTCATTCTTTTTTGCGCCAACAGCCAGGCGCAGACCTATTTCCTTAATTCTCTCCATTACAGAAGCCAGCATAATATTCATAATGCCAATGCCGCCCACTACCAGAGAAATGCCTGCCAGGGCGCCCAGCACCACATTAAAAATCCGCTTGGTTTGTTGTTGTTGTTTCAACAATAATTCAGGTATGGTGACTTCAAAATCTACCATGTTGTAGTGACGCCTTTTCAGCAACCGGGAAATAATTTCGGCGGTATTTCCCAGGGTTTCTGTTCCTGAGGTTTGCACTACCAGCCGGTCAATCTGGTGATAATTTCTTTGTTCCTGTAAAGCTTCTATGTCACTTTCTTCCTCATTGGAGCTGCGATTGCTTCGATTAAATTCCTGGATATCCTGGTTGGTGAGCGCGGCCCGATTTCTAAACCTGATCAGCATAGTATTGATGGGGGTATACACATCCATATTATAATCGCGCAATCCCAGGTTGGTTTTATTATCTTCTGAAATATAACGGCGTTCCAGTACCCCGATTATCCTAAGCCACTGACTACCACATTTGATCATTTTATCGAGCGGGTCCTGGTCGGAGAAAAATTTGGCCTGTATCTCACTTCCGATAATACAAATCCGTTCCCCCGACTCCATTTGTCCCGGACTAAAAAAATTACCTGAGGCAAGTTCAAAATTAGCAATACCAAAATAATTATTGGTAACCCCTACCAGTTTGGCTGAGCGTCGGATGCCACTTTTAATTACATAGGTATCTAAAATTATCTCAGGACTAATCCGGTTCAGCGTGGGAATTAACCTGCTGATGCTTTGTGCATCGTACAGTGTTAAACCGGGCGAAAATTTCTTTTTTTCTTTCTTCTGTCCTGCACCCTCATCTAATTTCTCCTCAGTTTGTTCCACCACCGGCGAGATCACAATATTGTTGACACCCACCAGTTCTATCTGTTCCAGAATTTTCTGCTGGGCACCTTCTCCAATGGCCAGCATGGCAATCACGGCAGCCACTCCGAAAATAATACCTAAAGCGGTAAGTATCGATCGCAGCGTATTGGCCAGTACCGATTCGATAGCCGCATAAAAATTCGCGAGGATTCTTTCATTCATGAGTTGCCAGAGGTTCTTCCTTTTCGCCGTTTAGTAACACAAGTTGCTTTTCGTCAGCATCATTGGGTATCGATAAATATATCTGATTCCCCTCTTCTACGCCATTCAGGATAATGGCCACATCATTACCTTTTTTACCTGTAATAACCTGCTGTTTAACTGTAGAAAAACCGGTTTTCTTGAACACATAGGTCAAGGTATCGCCCTGGCTGTGTAACGATTCCAATGGAACATAAAGCACATCTTCCAGATTATCCACAAAAATGGCATTGCTGGTGGTCATGGCAGGCCGCAGGGTGGTATCGCTCTCATTCACCGCTACCGTAACCTCAAATACTTTGGCATCTGAATTCGGGCGCTGTTCTCCAATATTGGCTACGCTGGTAATTTTTCCAGAAAGCACCTTGTCAGGAAAAGCGTCCAATCCAATTTGCACTTCCTGTCCTGATTTTACCCGACTTACATCTACCTCATTCACATAAGTTTTAGAAATCATGGAAGAAAGATCGGGCAGCGTAGCTACCAATGGAAAATAGGTTTGTATGGAAGAACCTTTCCCGATTTTTCGACCGCCCCAGTCGCGCGTGTAGATTACCATTCCGTTTTCCGGGGCCTTTATTACAAACTCTTTGGAAAGATTGACTAAAAAATCCATATCGGCCTGGTCGTCCCGCATTTTGGCATTAGCCTGGGTCATTTGGGAAATACTTTTGTCTTTTAAAAGTTTGTATTCATTTTTCGCCTGTAACAAGGCGCGTTTCCCTTTTTCCAAATCCAGTTCTGCCTGTTTGATGGTAGCAGGGGGTTCGTACTTCGATTGGGAAAGAATCAGTACTTTCTCTTCCACATCATATCCGAGGTTAATTAAATTATCCCTCGCCTTTCTAAGTTCGATGGCGGTGTCGATTTTGGTTTGTTCCCACTTGTTCCTGCTTTCCAGCAATTCCAATTCCTCCTCTCTGATTTTTTCGGCCAGTTCCGACTGATCCAGAGAAGCGATAAAACCACCTTTCTTTACAACCGTGCCTTCTTCCACCATATCATTAATTTTCACTTCCCAGATTCTGGCATTTCTTAATCCGGTAGGCCCCATAATATTAACAGAATTTTTTGCCTGTAACTCACCGGTAGTAGTTACCTGAATATCAAGGTTGCCCCGCTTCACTTCTGTCAGAATATCCTGTGTTTCTGTGGTGGCTGTACCGGCGTCGCCCAAAAACAAATAGGCGAGCAACAACAGCCCAACTACGGCAATGGCTGAGATAATAAGAGATTTTTTGTTCATGACAAGAGAATTTGCGAATAAGTAAGTAGAGTTTAATTAAGGTTAATGAGTAGGGTGGTAAAACTCCCTAAATAGTTTCTTTACCTAACATATTAGTTATAGCGCCAAAAAGATCAATTTATTTTGAATTTCAAAGTTTTTCTTCACAATTGATAAAAATTAACTGTTCCGGAACTTTGTTTTAATCGCGACACCAGATTTAAGTTATAAGATTAATTACCAACCTAAACGTTTTTACAAAATATCAGTATAATATATCACTTACTACGCAAGCGCGATTTTTTTTGTACTTAATCTACAAAAGGCATGATACAATCGATAAATGATACCTCTGCCAGAGAAAGCAACAGCCCGGGGGAGGGAATAAACGGGGATGAATATTCGCTGGATGCCTATTCCAGATCGGTTTCCGAAGTTTTCGAAAAAGTGAGTCCCTCGGTGGTACACATAGATGTTACCACCCGCCGGACGACCCGTGCGCAGTCCAGAAATAACCGCCCAGGAAGCGGTAGTGGTTCGGGATTTATACTGTCTCAGGAAGGGTTTATTTTAACCAATAACCATGTGGTGGAAAACGCAAAAAAAATATCCATTACACTTAATACCGGTGAAGTATTTGAAGCAGATATTATTGGTCGCGACCCCGCTACTGATCTGGCGGTAATCAGGGTGGATGCTCCTTTTAATTTAAAAGCTATTAGATTTCGCGATTCTTCGCGTTTAAAAGTTGGACAAATCGCCATTGCCATCGGCAGTCCTTTTGGATTTGAACGCACCCTTACCGCTGGTGTGGTTAGCGCCCTGGGCCGAACCCTGCGAAGCAATAATGGGCGGTTAATCGACAATGTGATTCAGACCGATACCTCTTTAAATCCTGGTAATTCCGGTGGCCCACTGTTAGATTCAGGCGGACTGGTGATGGGCGTAAACACCGCTATAATTGCACCCGCGCAAGGTATTTGTTTCGCGGTAGCTTCCAATACCGCGGCATACATCACCGGAAAACTGATTCTGGATGGAGCCATTACCCGGGCTTATCTGGGTGTGGGTGGCCGCGATGTTGCCTTAACTACCCGGATAATCAGGTATAACCAACTGGTAGTAAATTCCGGAGCCCTGATTACGTATGTAGAGGCCGATAGCGAAGCCCATAACGCCGAGTTAAAAGAAGGTGATATTATTGTGGCGTTTAATGGTGAAAATGTGAAAGGTATTGACGATTTACATAAACTTTTAACAGAAGACCAAATAGGCAAGCGTATCCAATTGCAGGTATTGCGCAGAGGTTTGTTAACCAAAATTCTGGTAATTCCGGCATTATTGAAAAACCTGTAAACCACGCTCGGTGAGGAAATTTTGAACCACTGTGTTTAGTCTTGAAAGATCAAACCCAACAAATGGGATAATCAATTAATTTTCAGGTAGCTCAACGATTCTTTTCTTTCTGAAAGTAAGTGGCACATATTCACGCGTGGGTGCGCCAATATAATACAGTTCCCAGTTTTTATCGTACCTCGCCAGAATTCCGCGAATACATTCGGCACGTGAATCGCCTGGTTTTTCGCAATCTTTCCAGTAGAAAATTTCTACCCTGTAATTGTATTGTTGCCTGATGCCATTAATTTTTACGTCAATTTCAATTTCCTGTTCACCAGGGATCTGTGGAATTTGTATAGCGATGTGTCCCATATGAGTTTGTGTTGAGTAGCATAAAGCCCACAACAATTCATATGCCCTTCCTGTATGCATCTCATTATCAAGCTCATACACATTATAAAAAAAGCAGGATTTGTCCGTATTTGTACGAAATTGTCCGGTTTCGATAAAAAAGCTTATCCGGAATTATCCAATTTTAAAATGACCAATCCGCATCGTGCTTTTTACTGTAGCGACAGAAGAAAAATATTTAAACAGTCTCCATCTTTCATTAAATTCATCGGTAAGAAGGCGAGCCAGAAACAATTTATTATTCCAGTTTTCTATTTCATCAATTTGTTGAATTTTCCACCTTCGCTCCGAAATGTTTTTTATCAACACCGGACTCATAGTCTCTACCAACAATTCGCAACTATCAAAATGTTCACAAATTCCATTCAGCAAGGTTCTGATCTCATTTTCATGAAAGTTTAGCCAGGCATTTTCAGCAACAAACAGTGTTTTCGACATGGGAGAAATCTTTTTTAGCCAGCTAAAATTTCCTGGCTGCTCCTTCACTATAATAAACCTTTCGTGCTCTTCAAAGAAATTATGATTATCCAGCAATTCAGGTTGTAGGTTAATGTCTATCCATCGGATAGTTCCATTGTCCAGTCGCATAAAACGGGTATCCATGCCATTACAAAGGTTTACCACAATGCCATCGGGATGCTGTTTCATAAAGCTCAATACAGCCTTATCAAAAATTTTGGTTTTGGCTACCGCTTCCCCATAATTTATGGGGTATTTGTCGTAGCGCGAAATATCCAGATTGAGTTTCTCTGCCAGTACTTCTGAAACCGGATCATGCAATACGGAATTTGCCCTTTTGCTTTCTTTAGCTCTGAAAAATAAGGTTGAGAAATGAATTTCTTTTTCCTGAACAGATAAGGTATTAGTCAAGGATTCCATAATTAAAGTTGGTGGTGGTTATTATAAATCATTATTAATTGTTACCCGCAAGCCTTCGTTGGTATCATTTAAAGCGATAATCATTGCTTATACCAAAGTATCAACGCTACTTCATAGTTAAACCAAAGTACCTATAACTGGAAATAAATATCGGTGAACTGTAGTTTTTTGAGGATGAACCGAAAATTTTCATCGTTTCGTCTTATATTCGATACTATTGTTCACCACCTCAATTGTAAACTGTAATGAAGGGCAAGTTAGCGTTCAAAATTGTCAGGTACTGTCAAATGCTGTGCATTGTATTTATTATCTGTTTTGGATTAATCGGTAGTAAAAATCCAGATTCATTGCGGCATCAAATTGACGCGTACCTTAATCAGGAAATAGAAGAATTACTTGTATTTTACAAACAGCTCCACCAATCTCCGGAATTATCGCTGTACGAAAAAAACACGGCTACAACCATGGCCGAAGCGCTGACTAAGGCAGGTTTTGAAACTACCGAAAATGTGGGTGGTTATGGCGTTGTTGGGGTGTTGAAAAATGGAAAAGGCCCTACCCTTTTGTACCGTACCGATATGGATGCCCTGCCCGTGGCAGAAAAAACCAATTTGCCCTATGCCAGCAAAATCACCGCCACCAATGCCGAAGGTACTGAGGTACAAACCATGCATGCCTGTGGCCATGATATGCACATGACCATCTGGAAGGGAGTTGCCGAAATGATGGCCGGCATGAAAGACAAGTGGACGGGCACACTGGTAATGATTGGCCAACCAGCTGAGGAAATTGGTGCAGGAGCCGAAGCCATGCTGAACGATGGCTTATTTTCGCGGTTTCCTGTTCCTGATTATGGTCTGGCCGTACATTGCAATCCAACCATTGGCACTGGCAAAGTTGGCCTTATTTCGGGGTATGCCCTGGCCAATGTAGACGCGGTGGACATCACCGTGTATGGCACCGGCGGGCATGGAGCGGCACCACATACTACCATTGATCCTGTGGTGCTGGCATCGGCCATTGTAATGGAATTACAAACCATTGTAAGCAGAAATGTGAATCCGGTAGAGGCCGCTGTAGTAACAGTAGGTTCTTTCCAGGGCGGTACCCAGGGCAATGTAATTCCCGATGAAGTAAAACTAAAACTTACGGTACGGTCTTACAAAGATGAAGTCAGGGAACAGGTGCTGGCCGGCATACAACGGGTGTGCAAAGGGGCCGCTATTTCATTCGGCGTGCCTGAAGAAAAATACCCGGTTATTCAAATAAAAAAATCGTACACCCCTGCCACTTACAATAATCCTGAACTGATAGATAGGCTCAGGGTTTCTTTTGGCGAATCCATTGGTAAAGATAATATTGAGGAAGCAGCCCCGGTAATGGTGGGTGAAGATTTTTCAAGGTATGGGCTTACCGCGGAAAAAGTGCCTATTGCCCTGGTTTGGCTGGGAACCGTTGCTCCGGAAGTTATAGAAAAAGCTAAACGTACTAATGAGCAGCTTCCTGGCCTGCATTCTCCCTTCTATGCGCCATCGCCCGAAGCTTCTATCAAAACTGGGGTGGCGGCTATTACCACAGCCTTGCTCGGATTATTAAATAACAGCACCGAAGGTGGTAAATAGAGCAATGTATCCGTAGGTACTTTGTAATCGTATTCTTTTCAGTTAATTTTAGGTCGCGAAATTTACAGCCATACCTCAACCACTTTGATTTTATATGCCTGCACAACAAAAAATGTTTCGGGTCTTCAAACTTATCGGGTTGCTTACTGCCCGGCCCGGAAAATCAGTGAAACAACTTGCCGATTCATTGGAAATAAACCCACGATCGATATACCGGTACTTTGAATTGCTGGAAGAGTTAGGTTTTATTGTAGAGAAAGATTTTGAAGACCGGTATTTTATATTCAACAATGAAATGCAAAATACGGCCGCTTTTAGTTTTACGGTAGAAGAAGCTTCGCTATTAAAAAGATCGCTGAACGCGCTGGCCGAAAACAATCCGTTGCGGGAAAGCATCGGGCGGAAGCTCTTTTTTAATTCGGAACTGGAAACCCATTCTGTTAATTTATACAATGCCCGCCTCAGCCAGAATATTGAAAAACTGAGCATGGCGATTAAAACGGAAAAACAGGCCATACTCCAGAACTATCATTCCGCCAATAGCAATACGGTAAGCGATCGGCTGGTAGAACCCATCGACCTGATCGATAATTATAAAACCATTGTAGCTTTTGACATCAAAAACAAAAGCAACCGGCATTTCAAAATTGAACGAATAGAGGGTGTAAAAGTGCTGGACAAGAGTTATAAATTCCGCCGTGAACATAAAACGGTAGAAACGGATATGTTTGGTATTTCCGGGGGTGAGAATAAGAAAATTAAGTTGGAACTCAGCCAGCGGGCAGCTTTATTGCTCCAGGAAGAATATCCTCAGTCGCGGCCCTGCGTTACTGAAAAGGAGGATAAGTTTTTGTTCGAGGCAACTGTGAAGAGTTTCAAAGGCATTGGCAGATTTGTTTTGGGGCTGCCCGATGAAATAAAAGTGGTTTCGCCCCCTGATCTTATAGAATATCTGGACAAGAAAATTAAAAGCAAAAAATTCGGCAGCAAAGATTTTTGACACTAATTGTCAATGCTGGTATTTAGTTTTGATATAATAACCAAAACAAATACTACTATGCGATTCAGATTATCATTAGTTATAAACAGCCACAACAATATAATTCCGATCAATTACCAGCATCAGATTACGGCCTGGATCTATAAAATGATTCAGAGTTCAAATAGTCCGATGAAACAATTTATTTATAGCAAAGCCGGCGAACGGGATCCCCGTAGAAAGCTCTTCACGTTTTCTCCGCTTTCATTTTATCCTTCCAAGGTTTTCCGGCAGGAGCAGAAAGTGGAAATCACTGGTTACAGGGCAACCCTTGAACTTAGTTTTTTGATGGACAGTCTGGCAGAGCGTTTTATTCTGGATTTGTTTTCCAGAAAAAGCTTTACCATTGCGGATGGTACCAACCGCGTTACATTCGAGGTGCGGCACATTGAATCACTTACGGTGCCGGTTTTTAAAGAAACCATGCAATATGCAAGTGCATCTCCTATTATTCTGACCAGAAAAATTCAGGGCTTGGGTTATCCGCAGTTCATAAATCCGATCGGAGCCGGGTATGACCAGTATTTCGCTAATAATTTAAGGCAGAAAATCGCACACCTTCAATTGGAACCTCTTCATGGTGTAATTATGGAAGATTTTCAGGAAATACCGGTGGAATATCAGTTAAAAAGTGTAGTACGCTCCAGAATTCTGAAACTATGGGAAAACTCAGCATGGGAAACCAAAGTACGCGGATTTTCATATAAGTTTGAATTAACCGCTCCGGCTGAAATACATGAACTGGCCTATTATGGTGGTTTTGGCGAAAAAAACGCCCTGGGATTCGGTTACTGTAATATTATTTAAAATCCTGTTGATTGTTGCCATAATAATGGGGGGGGGAATAAGAGTAAGTCAAACGACTTACTCTTATAAATTTAAATTAGAATAGAATATTTGCTAATCTATTGAACTATGAACAAACTGGCGATTGCTACCGCGGTATCGCCTGTTATCGGTTCATCAAATGCTTCTGTTCCGGCATCCGCGCCAAAAGCAGCACTTGTATCAAAGCCAGCCTGCATCACATTTTCTTCTCCATTGTAAATCGGCTGGGCAGCCTCTGGTATGCCTTCTCCCCTCGAATTTCCAACAATCCATCCTTTCAATCCTCTTAACCTTCTCACTTCAGAGGCATGCCGGGCTTCCACAGAATGTATTTGCAATGCGGCTTTTAATAAATCAGGCGCCGGGATTAAATTTGCTGCCTGACCTTTATAGGCTCTTACGCCGGTATCTTCAAAAGCCTGCGATAATGCCATAAATTGCGCGTAGGAAGTTGCCGCGTCTACCATACCGCTTTCATTAAAAGGATCGAAAGCACCACCTACAGTAAAATCAAAGGTTGGTTTTTCCACTACATCAGCACCTAATCCGGCTTTTAAAAACTCAACATGAGCCGCTTCGTGTTTTCCAATTTGCATAAATACCTTCTCATCCCGGGTTCCTGCCGGAATTACGCCTGATGCCAGTCCCAGACGATAAAACTCATCTTCCAGGTATTCCAAAGTCAGCGCAAGCTGAAGTGCCTGTACGGGCGTATTGCCTGAGCTTTGCGCGAACGATTTTTTAGAGCTTAACATCGCCGCTCCCAGGGGCAACCCTGCCATGGCCAGTTTTTTGGTAATGCTGCCGAACCGCGCGAAAACTTCACGCCTGGAGGTAACCGCATCCTCCTTTTCGGCCATTAGGTTCGCGTTACTAAATTGATCTAAAAATTTTATAATATTCATAATGTTTTCTTAATTGAGATTCAAAAATTTGATTAAAGGTTATTGGCCGTAAACTCGGTGGTAATAAAACCTTTGGCAACCGGTACAATTTCAGAAGGAGCTTTTGCCACATCCAATCCATTGGCATCTACCACATCATCGCCGGCAAAATCTGTCGAATCGGGGTTGATCAAACTTCTGATAGCGGCCGCGTGCCGGGCTTCTACCGAAACAATTTTTCCTGCAATCACCAGGTAATCTGGATTTTCAATCATGTTGCCCGCACCATTGTAGGCAGCCACACCGGTATCTTCAAGCGCTTTCGCGGTGGCCAGCACAGCATCACGGCTGTTAAAGTCCAAAGTACCATAATCAAATTCTAGCGTAGGCAATACCATCGCAGGATCGGAAACCGCGGCGGTAATAGCGGCTTTAAAAAAATCGCGGTGAATCACCTCATGGTGATACAGGTCTGTGAGTACCTGCTTTTCATCGTCGGTAGCTCCGGCATAAAAAGAATTTACAACTTTGGTATAGAAATCGGCTTCCAGTTGCTCCAGCGCATACGCGTAATTCAGCACGCCAACATCGCCACTACCCAAATCAAATACTTCATCATCACCACCCCCTGGATTGTTCATATCATCATCGCCGCAACCCACCAACACCAATCCTGTAACGGCGATAGAGGCTCCACCTAATTTTAAAAAATGCCTCCTCTCCTTATTTAAATCGTTTTTTAACAACTTCTTCTTTGAAATAATACCCATAATTTTGTTTAATTTAAATTTTACAAAAAAAATATTTGTTAGTGGTTACCAAATAGTAGCTAACAAATTAAGTAACCCATATACGCACTTAAAAAGAGAACCGGATTTACCAGAATTGAAAAAAAATCCTGGAATTACGGTTTTCCAGGATATAAAAACACTTCCTTGGAAGCACAAAACAGAACCTTCATTTCTAGTATTTTTCCGCGGCATTTGAAAAAATAATAGCTCTGCTTGAAACATGGGTCACATTTGTATTTTTTTGTGAATAGACTATTTTCCTAATGGGCAGTGCTGGTTCGTTACAAAAATTTTAAATTTAAATAAATCAGATTTTCGTTGAAAAAAATTGAAATCCGTTATGGATTTTGGTAAAATCTTCAACCAATCGATCCAAAATGTTTATATATTTTCTTAAAATTGTTCAATTGTATCCTTCAATCAAATAGGTTGGCCGATACAATTATCAATTAGAAAGTAATCCCATATCTTTGTATTATGAAAAAGTTAATAAGCTTTGCTTTGCGGAAAATTCCCAGAAAAACCCTTCAGGTATTCAGCCATCATATCCTGAAAGTGATCGCTATTTTTTACAGGGGAAACAATGTACAATGCCCGATTAATGGAAAAACTTATCGCGAATTTCTACCTTATGGCCGGATTAATCCACGTCCAAACGCGCTTTGCCCTGATTCGTTGTCGCTGGAACGCCACCGCCTGATGTGGTTGTACCTGAAGGAGCGTACCGATTTTTTCTCGGCTCCTCAAAAAGTTTTGCATGTGGCGCCTGAACGGTGCTTTCTGAAAATATTTGATAGCATGCCCAACCTGGATTACATCACTGCCGACCTGGAATCGCCCCTGGCTAAAGTAAAAATGGACCTCCATCGTATTCCTTTTGATAACAATACGTTTGATGTGGTTTTCTGCAACCATGTGATGGAACATGTGCGGGATGACATTCAGTGTATGAAGGAAATTAACAGGGTTCTCAAACCAAAAGGATGGGCCATTATCCAGTCACCCGTAGACCTTTCCAGACCTACCACTTACGAAGATCCTAATGTGGTCACTCCTCAGGAAAGAGAAAAAGCGTTTGGGCAGGATGATCATATGCGTGTTTTTGGGGCTGATTATGGTAATCGCCTGCGGTCGGCCGAATTTGAAGTAATTGAAGATGAATACGTAAAAGAACTACCCGAGGCTACCGTACAATGGTATGCGTTGCCGCCCAATGAAATTATATACTTATGCAAAAAAAAATCGTTGGGCGGACCCGATAAGGATAAAAAATCCAGTTATACGGTGGGTGCCGGACAAAAAACCGTTAACATTTAGATAACTCGCAAGCCGATAATTTCAGGATTACCCCTGATTCTCTTATGCAAACTTGTCACTATCACCAATAACCTTTACTTTCGGAGCCTAAATTCTGTGCATATAAACGTATCCATATACACAAAAATGAAGGTTTTAATTTTAGCAGGTGGGTTCGGTACACGACTCAGTGAAGAAACACAGGTTATCCCTAAGCCTATGATTGAGATTGGCGATAAGCCGATCATCTGGCACATTATGAAAATTTATTCCACACATGGGTTTAATGAATTTGTGATTTTACTGGGTTACAAGGGGTATATCATCAAAGAATACTTTGCCAATTATTTTTTGCACCAAAGCGACGTCACCATCGATATCGCCAATAATCAGATACAAACCCACAGTTACCAGGATGCTGAACCCTGGAAAGTTACCCTGGTAAACACAGGATTAGACACCATGACTGGCGGACGGTTAAAACGCGCCAAACCTTATATTAACAACGAACCGTTCATGTTTACCTACGGCGATGGCGTTTCTAATGTGGATATCAGCAAACTGGTGGATTTTCATAAAAACCACGGTAAACTGATTACCATGACCGCGGTACAACCGGAGGGCCGGTTCGGTGCCATGAAAATAGAAAATAACATGACGGTAAGCAGTTTTGAAGAAAAACCCGAAGGAGAAGGCGGGTGGATTAATGGAGGATTTTTTGTGTGCCAGCCCCAGGTGCTGGATTACATTGCCGGCGATGATATTATGTTTGAACGCCAGCCCATGAACCAACTGGTACAGGAAGGGCAGTTGAAAGCCTATAAACATAAAGATTTCTGGCAGTGTATGGATACTTTGCGTGACAAGAAAAGGCTTGAAGAAATGTGGGTTTCGGCCAACCCAAGATGGAAAATATGGTAAGGTAAATTTTTTAATGTATGACCACTTTTAAAAAGCATAAACTGCTGATTACCGGCGGATTAGGTAACCTTGGTTCATGGCTTACTTCTTATTTTTGCCAGCAGAATTTTGAGGTATTTGTATTGGCCAGTCGCGAAAGAAATTTAACCGAAGCGCTAAACTTTACCTTTATCCAGTGCGACATTACCCATGCTGAAGAAATTGCCACTAGCCTGGCCCCCTATCAGTTTGATTTTGTTATTCATACCGCCAGTGCCAACGATTTTTTTAAGGAAAACTTTGTAACTGATGCACTGCTGGTAAATGCTTTAGGCACCCGGAATTTGC
Source organism: Cyclobacteriaceae bacterium (assembly GCA_041745535.1). GTDB lineage: Bacteria > Bacteroidota > Bacteroidia > Cytophagales > Cyclobacteriaceae > JBGTIS01. The sequence goes on from JBGTIS010000042.1 coordinate 26,862, forward strand.
TGGAATATTTCAAGGATAAATCATTACAACATTTTATCTATTTTTCTACTTTCCAGGTATATGGCAGTCGTGAAGGATTTATTACAGAAGAAACGCCTACCCTTCCGGTAAACGACTATGGCACTACCCACCTTTTCGCTGAGATTTATGTAAAGCAATTTCACCGCAATTTTCAACTGCCTTATACCATCCTCAGGCTTACCAATAGTTATGGTTGCCCGAAAGACACTGACTCCTCCAAATGGTATCTGGTATTGAATGACCTGGCCAGGATGGCGGTTCAAGAGAAAAAAATCGTATTGAAATCCAATGGAAAAGCTACCCGTGATTTTATCTGGATGGGCGATGTATGCGCCATTACCCATGCTTTATTGAATCAACCGCCTGCCAATGAAATTTATAATGTAGCCGGTGAAAAAACGTATTCCATTCGCGCCATTGCCGAGCAGGTACAGCAGGCTTACGAGGAACATTTTGGCGAGCAACTGCCTATTGAAAAAAACAAAAAAGACCTCATAGAATACCCTGACAACATGCAAGTTAGCGCAGCTAAGTTAAAGAAAAAGTTTAATTATGAAACTCAGGATAAATTTAAAGAAGAAGCAAAAAAAATATTCTCGCTCGCCGGTAAGTTAGCCGATTCATGAGTGTTTAATTTTTAAAGAAAAAAAATGAAAGTTTTAGTAACAGGAAATAACGGCTATATCGGGGCCCATTTGGTTGGACTGCTCCAGGACGATGGACACACCGTAGTGGGATGTGATATAAACCTGTACGAAGGTTGTGCATGGGATCCTTTTCCGGCGGCAGATATTTTTATCCAGAAAGACGTACGCGAAGTAACAGAAAAGGAACTGGAAGGCATAGACTGTGTGATGCACCTGGCTGCCTTGTCCAACGATCCGATGGGCGATATTAACCCGGAGCTGACCATTAGTATTAACCAGCACGGCTCTATTCAACTTGCCGAACGGGCCAAAGCCGCTGGCGTGAAGCAGTTTTTATTTGCCAGCAGTTGCTCAATCTATGGAAAAGGCGCCAAACCGGATATGGATGAAAATGATCCGGTAAACCCACTTACCGCTTATGCCATCTCAAAAATTGAATCGGAAAAGGCCATTGGACAATTGGCTTCTCCTGGTTTTTCTCCCATATTTCTGAGAAATGCCACCGCTTATGGCTATTCACCCATGTTGCGCATTGATCTGGTAGTGAACAACCTGCTGGGTTGTGCGGTGGCTAACGGTAAAATTGCCATTAAAAGTGATGGTTCGCCCTGGCGGCCGCTGATTCATTGTAAAGACATTGCCCGGGCATTTGTAGCCATTGCTACCTATGCACCAGAAATTACCCATAACCGGATTATCAACATTGGAGGCAACTCCGAAAACTATCAGGTGAAAGATGTGGCTGATAAGGTACAGCGACTTTTACCCGAAGCGGAAATAATTTATACGGGAGAAGTGGGAGAAGATCCCCGAAACTACAAGGTAAACTTCGATTTGCTGGGGCAATTGCTGCCTGAATTTCAACTGGCCTATACCCTGGAAACCGGGATGCGGGAACTGTATGAGCAGTACCTGGAACATCAGTTTAATGCCAATGATTTTACGAGCGATCAGTTTATCAGACTAAAAACATTAGCCAAACGATTACACAAAATACAATGAAATTCACAGAAACCGAATTGAAAGGTGCTTTCATCATAGATTTTGAAAAAAGGGAGGATGAAAGAGGTTTTTTTGCCCGCTCATTTTGTGCCGACGAATACATTGAACATGGCATGAACCCAACCGTGGCACAATGTAATTTTTCCAGATCTGAAAAAAAACATACCCTCCGGGGGTTTCATTTTCAGGTGGCGGGCGCTGAGGAAGCTAAATCGGTAAGGTGCGTAAAAGGCAAAATTTTAGATGTGATCATAGACCTGCGGAAAAATTCGCAAACTTATGGCCAGCATATTGCCGTAGAGCTATCGGCTCAGAATTATAGAATGCTGTATGTGCCTGAAAATTTCGCGCATGCTTTTATCACTTTAGAAGATCATTGCGAAGTTTTTTATCTGGTTTCTAACTTTTACAGTCTGGGTAGCGAAAGAGGTATTCGGTGGAATGACCCGGCTTTTGATGTAAACTGGCCTACTAATTCCCCGATTTTGTCAGAAAAAGACGCGACCCATGAAAATTTTGAATTGTGATTGATTCGCATTATTTATAAATTGTAATTTTTTGATATTGTACGCCTGATTTATTAGGAAACTAATTGTATATTTCTAACATTTTAGGTTAATTGGCGTTTATGAACCTGTAATATCGACCCACGAAATGAAGGATTCACAAGATCAAAATATCCTTATTAAGGAGCTTTATACCCAGATTGAAGCGTTAAAAGCTGAGAATAACCTCCTTAAGGAACAACAGAACAATCAGAAGATTCAGGCAGACCTGCCCGATCAAACTTCGCCGCACGGCGATCAGGTATTAACACCTCAATGCAAGTTTCTGCTGAATTACTTTCCCGATGGCATCGCTGTGTTAAACCAGAACCTGGAGTTTGTGCACATTAACCATAGTTTTGAAGAACTTACCGGCCAGTCGGCGGACAGTTTAGTGGGAAATGTAATTCCACTAACTATTTTTGAAGAAAGCGCGGTACTTATTTCCAAGATTTTATCCGATGCTTTTAAATCGGAAAGTGAGAAAGACTTTTATTTCACCATCCGGAAGACCAGCCTTTTGTATTATTATGCTAAAATAGTTCCGCTAAAACATGAAGGCTTTCAAAGCCCAAAGCTATTGCTCATCTGTCGGGATATTACCAATCTGAAAAAATTTGAATTAAGTCTTCTCAAATCAGAACAAAACTGGAAACGGCTGGTCAATAATTTCCCGGAAATCATCGTTAGGTTCGACAAAAACTTAAAATTTATCTTTGTAAATGATACCCTCCTCAAATATGTGAATGTAAACCGGAAAGAATTTATTGGTAAAAACAGCGAAGAATTAGGGTTACAACTGCCTGAAGATTCTAAATTTTTTACCGAGCAAATTAAAAGGGTTTTTGAAAAGCAGGAGCCCATCCATTTTTACAATTATTTTGGCGATTCAGTTAATAAAAAGTTTTTTTACGTTTCGCTCGTTCCTGAATTTTCAACCGATGGCACTACCGTGGAAAGCGTGGTTGGACTAACCCGCGACATCACTGAGGTACAGCAATCACGATTAAAAATTGAGAAACAGAATCAGGAGCTAAAGCGAATTAACGAGCACCTGGATAACTTTGTGCACATTATGGCCCACGACTTTCGGGGCCCCTTAACCATCCTGAGCCTTTTGAAAGACCAGCTTCGAGATTGTGATGACGAAGCCATGCGGGAAGAGTTCTTCAATATGCTTGGGCGGGCGGTTAATCAGCTTAATACCCAATTGGTCAGCCTGAATGAGATAATCCGCCTGGAAGCAGGCCATACGGAGGCCAAACAGACCTGCTGTTTGCAAGAAACCGTACAAAAGGTATCCCAAAAGCTTCGGGACGATTTAACAGCGCTAAAGGTCACAATTAAGACCGATTTTGAAGCGGCACCCAACGTACTGTATCCGCCTTCGCATCTGGAATGTATTATGACTAATCTGGTAAATAATTCTTTGAAATACCGAGACCTGAATCGAGATTCAATGATTAACATCGAAGCGGCAGATGAGGCTAAATATGTAAAAATTACCTACGAGGATAACAGCAAGGGGGTTCAGTTTAACAGCACGCTGCGGCCGGTTCAGGTTGATTCCGGAGAAAAAAAGAACAGCAGCGAATTGGGACTTTATATACTGAAAAATATAATCGAACGAAATGAAGGCCAATTTTTTATCAATAGCGAACCTGGTAAAGGAACCGTTTTTACCATTAAACTAAAGAAATAGTACTACTTTCTTGATCCGGATGCCTGGTTTCCTTATCGAATATACTCCTTAGATAAATTAGGCCGATTAAGGCTGCAATGAAAGAAGCGATTAAAATCGCGATTTTCGCCTCCACCAGAAATTGTTTATCTGTAAAAGCCAATGTGCTGATAAATAATGACATGGTAAAGCCGATACCCGCGATAAACCCGACTCCGATAATCCCTTTTAAATTAACGTTCTCCGGCAGGTCGCTGATTTTGGATTTAATGCCTGCATAAGAAAACAGGGCGATTCCTAATACCTTTCCCACTACCAATCCCACCACAATCCCCAGACTAATGGGTTCCAGTAAACCTTCAATCCATCCTTCCTCAAAAGTAACGCCGGCGTTCGCCAGGGCAAAAACAGGCATCACAAAAAAGCTATTATAGCTGGTAAGTTGCCTTTCCATTCGCAGCGCCAATGGCCTCGCTCTTTTGGTATCTTCCCGGATGCCTTCCACTTCTTTTAAAAAATCTTTGTTTTCCAGAATAGATTTTTCAGGTTCCGAGGCCTGTTCGGCTTTCTCAATTTTCTTCTTATTTTCCCGCATAAATTCCTCGTCTTTCATGTGAATTTTCATGGGGATGGTAAATGCCAGCAGTACACCTGCCAGGGTAGGATGAATGCCGGAATTCAAAAAGGCATACCATAATCCGATGCCTAAAATCAAATACACCAGCGGATGGTTCAGGTTAACCCGGTTGCAAATTACAGCAATCACCAGGATCGCTCCCCCAATTCCCAGGAACAACCAGCTTATGTCAGTACTGTAAAACACAGCGATTACCAGCACCGCGCCGATATCGTCTACCACTGCCACGGCGGTCAGAAATACCTTTAACGACAGCGGCACCCGTTTGCCCAGTAAGCTGATAATCCCAAGTGAATAGGCAATATCAGTAGCCATGGGAACGCCCCAACCATGGATGGTTTCTTCTCCCAGATTAAAAGCCACATAGATCAGGGCAGGGAAAACGATACCCCCCAATGCTGCCAGCATGGGTAAAGACGCTTTTCGAAATCCCGAAAGATTGCCGGCATAAAACTCTCTTTTTATTTCCAGGCCTACCACAAAAAAGAAAATCACCATTAACCCATCGTTAATTAGAAAATGGAGGGAAGAAGTAAATCCCTTCTCCCCAACGCCAAAGGTGATCTTCGTTTCCCAAAAATGATGAAATTCTTCAGAAAAGCCTGAATTAGCCAAAACCAAAGCTGCCACCGTACAAGCCAACAGTACAAGCCCCCCTGCTGTTTCTTTATCGATAAAGTTCTGGGCAGCCTGTTTTAAATAATCTTCAAGGGTATAACTTTTGGTTTTAAGGTTCATAGATAATTATAATAAATTGGTTTTCAATATGTTAACCCTCGTTTCTAAAAGAAATTATTTAAACTTTTAAAAGGGTTTGACAAATTGAAAACCGGATTTTCGCTCAATACAAGATATCGGAAACAAATGGTATTACATGGAAGATCGCTGCACAGAATCAATCGCGGCGATCTGTTCCTGTAACAAATCAACCGACTCTTCGGCAAGTCCTCTGATAATTGGATTTTCAGCTTTGGTGGCCAAATCGCGCATCACCTGTAAGTGTTCCTCGCTGTTGTCGGAAGCCACATCCACAAAAGCTTCATCGAAAGATGAGCCCGACAAAGTCCGCAAACTATCTAAAGTTGATTGCTGGGCTACTGATAAACTGGCAGGCGGAGTAACTTCAACCGCTTTGAACATTTCCTGAATTTTAGTTTGAATATTTTGGTTATGCTCCTCTAAAACCGTTGATAAATTTTTAACAGGTTGGGAGGTAGTTTTTTCCCTGACCAAACCAACCATAGCCTTTTGTAACTCGGTATTCATTAAAGATAGTAAGAGCAAATCTTCAGATTCAGCAGGTTGATTGGTGATTCCATTGGCTCCAACCTTTATGGTATCCTGATTATTGCTGGCATCGTTTTCACCTGAAGGGCTATTGCACCCAAAACTCAAAAAAGTCAAAATAAGGGGAGTTACTAAAAAATTATTTATAGCTTTATTCATAATCTAAAAAAATTTTTATGGTAAAAAAATAATTATCCGTTTAATGTACAATTAACAAGCTCAGGCAAGGAGATGTTTATAACTGAGTTATTTTATTTCTTTAAGAAATATCTGATAAAACCCCAGCCATAACCAACAAATACCATAACCGCGGTGGCGATGCTGAGCAACCCGATCCGGACAGATTTATACCTGATGAACGCGCCGGCAAATACCAGAAACAGGTAAACACTTACCAAACAGAGGGCAAGCAAAAATAATGGCATACTAATGAAAGCCAGTAACAGTGTAACCACCAGGTAAATCAGAAAGCACACTGGAAGTAAGTGAATAAGTTTCAGGCTTTCGGGATAAATCCTGTAAATATTTACCCTTGACCGGCCAAACCAGACCATTTGTTTGAAAAAGTCGGGCAAGCTTTTCTTTCGTTTGTGGTACACATAAGCCTTCTCAATCAACCCGGATTTAAATCCGAGTTGCTGTACCCTGATGCTTAGTTCAATGTCTTCTCCACAATTTGGCAACTTAAATCCATTGGTTTTTTGATATACCTCTCGGGAAAAGCCCATGTTAAAACTTCGGGGATAGTAATTTCCCGCCTGTTTGTTTCTTCCCCGGGTGCCGCCGGTGGTAAGGTAAGAAGTAAGGGCGAAATCTATGGCTTTTTGAGTGGGTGTAAAACTCGGATGCGCGCGATCGGGCCCGCCATAGGCATCCAGATAATTTTTGTTCAGGTAATCGTTTACCTTGGCGATGTAGTCAATGGGAATAATAATGTCAGAATCAAGGATAATAAAGTACTCCCCTTCTGCCCTTTCCATCCCGTAGTTTCTGGATAATCCCTGTCCTTCATTGGCTTTGTAAAAATACCGGATGGTAAGCTTATCAGAGAAATCCTCCACCACCTTATCCGATTTGATGGTAGACCCGCTTTCTACCACAATCACCTCAAAATTTTTGCAGGTTTGTAGCGACAATCCCTGTAATACTTCCCGCATATCCTCGGGCCGATTATATACAGGAATGATTAGCGAAAAATACATGCTATACTTTATTTTTTTCGGGGAATTGAACTTTTTCTATGATCAGGTAGTCGTTTTTTTTATCAGAATTGAGGGTAATCAATTCTGCCAGAAATCCGGTAAGAAAAAGCTGTACACCAATAATTAAGGCAACCAGGGCCAGGAAAAACAAAGGTTGCGCCACCACTTCTCTGACGGGCGTCTGGGTATAAATGTTATACATTTTCTGGAAGATTACCCAAAAAGTTATAAACAGGCCCATCAGGAAAGAAACGGTACCCAAAGTGCCGAAAAAGTGCATGGGTCTTTTTCTGAATTTAGAAACAAAGCTAATGGATAACAAATCCAGGAAACCGAAAACAAAGCGCTCGATCCCAAACTTGGTTTCACCATATTTTCTGGCGCGGTGTCGCACCACTTTTTCACCGATTTTATCAAAACCATTTTTCTTGGCGATCACCGGAATATACCGGTGCATTTCGCCATATAATTCCATATTTTTCACTACCCGCGTATCATAGGCCTTCAATCCGCAATTGAAATCGTGCAACGGAATTCCGGAAATTTTACGGGTGATATAGTTAAAAAATTTGGAAGGAATGGTTTTACTCAGCGGATCATGGCGCTTTAACTTCCAGCCCGACACCATATCATACCGACTTTCACTAATCATGCGGTACAATTCAGGAATTTCGTCAGGACTATCCTGTAAATCCGCGTCCATGGTAACCACTACTTTTCCTTTAGCTTCCTGAAAGCCAATATGGAGCGCGGCTGACTTTCCATAATTCCTGTTAAACCTGACCCCTTTGATATAAGAACTTTCCTTAGCCAGTTGGGTAATTACCTCCCAGGAATGATCGGTACTGCCATCATCTACCAAAATAATTTCATAGGTAAACCGATCCTCCTCCATCACCCGGTGTATCCAGGTACATAATTCAGTAATCGATTCTTCTTCGTTAAATAATGGGATAATAATTGATATTTGTGGTGCCAGAATCATCAAAAATTCAAATTTATTATTTCTTTTTTTTGGTTATGCCTGTAATCAACAGCGACATGCCCCCGCCCAACAAAACCCATTGCAGCAGCAACCATCGGTTTAATTTTTCAATGCTGAAAACTTCTTCAGGAGCCAGCCAACGGACCACTCTTTCTGAAAACTCCTCATCTGCTTCAATTTGGTCGAGCCAGTCCCACAGATCCCTGGTGCCGCGCTCGTGCAAAGTTTCGCTTAATTCAGGATTAATTTGTGTAAACAAAATAAAAATGAATAATAAGTATATAAGTCCGGAAACGAAATTAGCAAAAAAAACAGAACCGAATAATGATCCGAATTTACGTTTTCTTTTCCAACTCCGTGCAGCATAACCGAGTATTATGAAAGTAACCGCGAATATCAGAATTTTGTTGAAAACGAATAGCACCGGCACATTTAAATAAAAGCACAGAATACTTGTCAGTATATCGACCAATGCTATAAAGAGTCCGAATCGCAGGCTGTTACCCATCCCTAAATAAAGCTATTTTGGGGTTCTTCGCATAATAATCGTTAATATTAAAATTACGGGAAAAATAAATAACAGCATTTTCAGATAATCAAGGGACATATCGAAAGGTGATATGGCTGGAATACTATTAAGTTGTTCACGAAACCAGCGTTCACCAAATTCACTGATGTAATAGGCTTTGTTCTGGTTCACCACAGTCAGCCGTTCCTGAATAAAATTATGGAGAGGTTCAGGATTTATAAATGTAAGAAAAAAATAGACAAACGAGCCCCAGCAGGTAGCCATGACAAAAAATGTGGAGATGCCCACCGACATACCCTGCCAGTAATGCAAAACGCCATTGTTGCGATTATCTTTAAAATCTTTAATGCTGAAAAACACAAAAAACAAAACCAGTATGGCATCAAAAAATTTATTGGTTACCAGTTGGTTCATACCTACCACATACCACAATACCAGAAAAAGAATGATAGCCAATAGCCCGCCCGATAAGCCATACAGGCCCGAAACATAAAAAATAGGATTTGATTTCAACCGTTGCGCGAATGCTGACTGCTTCAATACCAGTTTTCGTTTAAAAGAATATATGTTCTGTGATTTGGGACTAATTATTTATCGTTATCTCAAAAATTAATGAGTTTGGGGCTGATGCAAATCATGGTGCATCCAATATTGTTTACGGTTCATTACCCCAAGCACCTTTCCGGTAAGTTCTGTGCCAAATAAGGGAGAATTAACAGATTTAGAAAAATTACTGGTACGATCAAATTTCCATGGTTCGTCGGGCGAAAACAAGGTGAGGTTAGCGGTAGCACCTTTTGCTAACTCAGGAATCGCCATCCCCAGCAATTGCCTGGGGGCTATGGATATTTTCTCTATCAGATGCTCCAGACTCAGGTTTTTTCCTGATAAACTTTTAAGAATGGGGAAAACGGTTTGTAAGCCGATGACTCCAAATTCCGCCAGATCAAATTCGCACTTTTTACTTTCTTCATCGTGGGGCGAATGGCTGGAAACGATGGCATCGATGGTGCCATTGGCTAAGCCTGCGAGCAAAGCCTCGCGGTGGTTCCGGTCGCGCAGTGGCGGATTAACCTTATAATTGGTATCGAAGCCAGCCAGTGCGGTATCTTCAAAAAACAATTGATGTGCCGCTACATCGCAGGTTACGAGCAAACCATTTTTTTTGGCCACTCTGATCAGGTTTACAGCTTCCAAAGTGGAAATAGTACTGATGTGCAGCCTGGGCCGGTACGCAAACCACAAGTCGTTTACATAAGCCAGTAATTTCAAATCTCTTTCTACCATCATTGCTTCGGCCAGGGCGGGCATACCACTTACGCCCATCATGGTACTTTGCAACCCTTCGTGCATGGTGCCAAAAGCATTCAAATATTTATCCTCGGGTTTGTTGATGAGCAACCCATTAAATTTGCGCATGTATTGCAGGGCTTTGAGCATCACCTGGGTGTTCCACAAAGGGTGATCGCCATCTGAAAAAGCGATTGCCCCAGCCTGGTTCAGGTCAATCATTTCGGTCAGTTCATCCCCTTTAACATCTTTGGTTACCGCCGCGACAGGGTGTAATACTACCGGCGAATCAGTGAATTGTTTTAGATACCGTACATCGTTTTTTGTCTGAATTACCGGCTGTGTATTGGGCAGCAGGGCCACTTCAGTAAATCCGCCGGCGGCGGCTGCCTGAGCACCACTTTCCAGGTCTTCTTTATGTTCCAGGCCCGGATCGCAAAAATTAGCTCTCAAATCGAACCATCCTATGGAAACATAATAATCAGCACAATCTATTGTATCCCATTCACCTGCTTCTTCCTGAAAACTGCCCCCTTCTTCCAATACGGTAATAATGCCATTTTTAATACCAAGGTCAGCTTTTTTTCCATGCCAGGGCGAGGTTTTGCGCAGCACATTGACAGACTTTAATAAAATATTCATGTTATAAAAATCTGATTAATAAAATTTCGGTTAAAAGGAATAATAATGCCAGCATTAGTGCGTATTTCCACAAGGCCAGGCTATTTTGTTCGGTTTCCAGCGTTTTTGAGAATGTATCTACGTCAGCGGCATCAAATATCCTGATGTTAGGCCTGTTTTCAAATATAGCAGTCAGTTCCTCCTCCGAATATTGCGCAATCAGCGATTCTCTTTTGCTATAATCAAAGGCCAGTTGCTGCAGGGTGGTGGTATCCTGTGCATTGCTCCCACCCTCCGCGGATACTTTTAACTGATAAAACCCGGTTTTTAGTAAATCCTGCGGTACTTCCAGCAATAACCGGTTGCCTACGGTACGCTGAATGGGTATAATTTTCTGGGTGCCCTGTTGCATTTCATAAATAAGGGGCGTGCTGTTATCAGGATCGAGCAAATCCGCACCAACTCCCAAATCGGTGGTGTTGAGTTCCAGGGTGGTTTCATTTACCTGGTAATACAATTTTTTATCCAGGGATTTGCTCAGCGAAGCAAGGCGGTACATCACCGGCACAAATACGGCATGCCGAAAAAGATTGGTATACGACTCGCGAATGGGTGTGCTGAACAAATAGACCTGATTTGACGAGGCCAGTGGCGTACGAATCTGAGAATTGCTGACGGCCAGCAGATAAGGCTCACCGGTTTCGTATTTCAGCAAAGCTTCCCCCCTGATGCTGGCATTCACCAGCCGGCGTGCATTGGGCATCTGGAATCTTTCATTCTCGCTTTCAAACATGTCGGTAAAAAACGGGTTGGCGAGGTCCAGGTTAGCGAGCGGAACCGCCTGCAGGCCTATGTCGTTCTGTACGGTATCGTTTACCTGTACAATGTTATTCTGAAAGGCTCCGGTTCCTAATACATTCTGAAAAAAAGAAAGGTCGCCGGAAACAGGTGGAATAAAAATTACATGGCCACCATTTTCGAGAAAATCCTGAATATAAGGAATAATGGCGCCTTGTATGCCGCCAGATGGAATCTCATTGAATATCAACAGATTTGCCGTAGCAATCTGGCTGTAATCCATGTTATCGATGCTGTAAGAAGAAAAATTAAAAACCTCCTGGTTGGCATATACACTACCGATGGTAGTTTTTCTTCCATTACTTCCTAAATTTCCTGACCTGATTTCCATTACGTTGATTTTCTCACCCAGGTTGAGGGTAAAATAAAAATCGTTGTCGAACGTAACCGGATAATCTTCAAAAACAAGCTGGCATTGGTTGCTGTTTGCCAGGGGGAAATTAAGGTTAAAATTAACCTTACTGGTACTGTTGGCAGCGATATTGGCGCTGGCATTGGCTACCTGTTGCCCGTTAATGATCAAACGGACAATCATATCTTCTACCGGATCAGCACCATCGTTTCGCATGGTAATCTGCAGTTCGTTTCTTCCATCGGCCAGCATGAAAGGATTGACCAGGTAAATAGAATCCACAAATACATTGGATTGATAGGATGAGCTGATGGGAATGATATTGATTTGTAAACTGGAATCAGTTTCCACATTACTCAAATTTCCCGCGGTAGATTTCTGGAAATCGGAAATCCAATATACATCGGGCATTACCTCTGAAGATGCGCCTACCACATTCTGAAAATCATTTAGAATTTTACTGTTTACCTCCTGTATTTCGCGGAAAGCGCCACTTAACCGCAATTCTGTAACAAAATCCTGTAATTCATTTTTGCTCTTAGGTACCCTGGAAAAAGAACCAAAATCGTTGGTTAATAATTTATACTGTGTGTTTTGCGGATACAGGTTGGTAATTTCCGTGATGTACTTAATTCCCAGGTCAATCCCCCTGGAATTAGAAGCTAGTTCAGAAGACATGCTTTGGGAGTTATCCAAATAGACATATACCGTACGTTCGCTATTGGCAGTTCCGGCATTTTGATTGGTACCTGGGATAAAAGGCTGGGCAAAGGTTGCTACCAGAAAGAAAATAAAAAGCAGGCGGGCCAATAAAATCAGCAGGTGCTTAACTTTCAGTTTGGAGGTAGTGGTTTCTTTTACATTTTTAAGAAATTGATTATTACTGAAGTAAATCTTCCTCGTTCTCCTGAAATTAAAGAGATGAATGATAATGGGGATACCAAGCGCGAAAAGTCCAAAAAGAAACTGAGGATAAACAAAATTCATTACCTGTAAAACTACTAAAACTTATGTGAAAGTAAATGAATAAAAAATATTGACTGTAAAAATAACCGGGTATTACTAAAAATCGAATAAATCTAATCAAAAAACAGATATTTATCGGCTAATTCCCGAAAACAGGCTTCTCCACCATTGCGCTGGGTTACTACATGCGCGATTTGCTTTACCGCATCGGCAGCATCGGCGGGGCAGGCTGCCAGACCTACTTTTCGCATAATTTCCACATCACTCAGGTCATCCCCCATAAACAGGACCTGCCGCATGGCTAAACCCAGTTCGGCAAGCCACGATTCCAGAATTTGTGTCTTGGGTTCATCGCCAACATATACATACTGTATGTTTAAATTTTCTGCCCTTCGGTAAATGGCCTTTTGACTTTTACTGCCACTGATAATGCCAAATTTGATTCCCTTTTTTTGTAACCGGGTAATGGCCATCCCATCTTTTACGTGAAATTTTTTAAACTCCTCACCCGAATCGGTAATATAAATACCGCCGTCGGTAAGGGTACCGTCTACGTCGAATACAATAAATTTGATAGCGGAAAAATCTAAATTCATGATAGCCGGGTTACTTCTTTAATTCGAATACAATTGGAAAGTATGTTTTCAAAATCCTGCAACCGCACCATGTTCGGTCCGTCCGACAAGGCTTCCTCAGGCTGGTGATGCACCTCGAAGAAGAAACCGTCAACACCCACAGCGGCGGCGGCGGCACTGATGTAGGGCGCGAACTCCCGGTTTCCACCACTTTTTCCGCCCAGTCCACCCGGCTTTTGGGTTGAATGGGTTACATCCATTACCACCGGATACCCAAATGATTTCATTTCTATGATATTCCGGAAGTCTACCACCAGATTGGCATAGCCAAAACTATTTCCCCTTTCCGTTAAGATAATCCGCGAGTTGCCGGTAGATTCCACTTTTTGGGCCGGATAGATCATATCAGTTCCCGAAAGAAACTGTCCTTTTTTGATATTGACGATCCGCCCTGTTTTTCCACAGGCTACCAGCAGGTCGGTTTGCCTGGATAAAAAAGCCGGAATTTGCAAAATATCGATTACATCGGCGGCAGCGGCAACCTGATAGGTTTCGTGAATGTCGGTAGTTACCGGCAGATTAAATTCCTTTTTAACTTTCTCCAGAATCCGCAGCCCTTCTTCCAGCCCGGGTCCGCGGTACGAATCAACCGAAGTACGGTTGGCCTTGTCGAAAGAAGCTTTGAATATATAAGTAACCTGGAGCTTTTCGCATATTTTGGCAATGGCTTCCGCCAGATGTAAAACCACTGCCTCGCTTTCGATGACACAGGGTCCGCTGATGAGGAAGGTGCCTTCTTTAATTTTTTGATAAAGATCATTCATTATTTTTCAACTTCAGTATAAAATTGTGCTGCCATTTGCCTGGCTTTCTCCAAATCTTCCGGCGTATCGATGCCTAACCCAGGCTGATCGGTTTCCAATACGCCAATGGAGTACCCCTGTTCCAGTACTCTTAATTGTTCTAATTTCTCTGTTTTTTCCAAATATGTTTGTGAAAGTTTCGCATATTGCCTTAAAAAATCACGTTTATACCCATATATCCCAAAATGCCGGTATGCTTTGAAGTCGGCTGGCAGGGTAGTCGCATGTTTTAAATCAACATCACGGGGAAAAGGCAGGGGCGATCTGGAAAAGTACATGGCGTTACCCCGTTCGTTTACCACCACCTTAACGATGTTGGGATTCAGGAAATCCTCCACTTTTTCAATTCTGGAAATAATAGTAGCCATATCCATGGGGGCCATATCCATAGATGAACCTGACAGCCGTTCTGCCAGGCGTTCAATTATTCCAGGATCAATAAATGGTTCATCACCCTGCACATTGATAATGATGTCAGCTTCAATATGGGTGATTGCCTCGGCAATGCGGTCGGTACCCGACTGGTGATTGGGACTGGTAAGGATTACATTCTCTGTAAAGCGTGTACAAATTCCTTTAATTTCCTCACTATCGGTAGCGATATATACCGCACTGATATTTGCTGCCTGCAAAGCCTGTTCAAACACCCGCTGTACAATGGGCTTGCCACCCAAATCAAGGATAACTTTATTCGGAAGCCTTGCTGAAGTTAACCGTGCAGGAATTACTACTACTTTTTTAATCGTATTTTTCATTTATTATTAAGAATATGCTGCTTTTTTTAAAGTCATAAGTTAGATGCCGGAAGCCCGAAGTCAGAAGTAAATAACTTCCGTCTTCTCACTTCTCACTTCCCACTTCCCACTTCCCACTACACAATATCGTAAATCTGCACAATACCAACCAGTTGGCCCGCTTTTGCCACCAGCAGTGAATTAATTTTATACTGATTCATAAGTTTCTCAGCTTCGGTTAGTTTAGTATCTACACTTATTGTTTTAGGTAATTTGGTAGGAAAATCTTTGGCGGTTAAAGAAAAAAAAGCCTCTTCCTGATTCTCCATAGCCCTGCGGATATCTCCATCGGTAATAACTCCTTGAATACCATTATTTTTATCCACCACCACGGCCAGCCCTAACCTGTGGTTACTAATGATATGAATAATTTCTTTCACCCCGGTTTCCATCTGTACCTGGGGCAAATTTTCCTTCCGCATAATTTCTTCCACCACACTGAGCAGCCGCTTGCCCAGCGAACCTCCCGGATGAAACCGCGCGAAATTCTCCGGCCTGAAACCCCGTACTTTCATCAGGGTAATGGCCAGTGCATCGCCCATGGCCAGGCAGGCAATGGATGAGGCTGTGGGCGTAAGGTTATATGGACAGGCTTCTTTTTCTACAAATATATCCAGGTGCGCATCGGCATTTTTAGCCAGCCGGGATTTCTGATTCCCCGTCATGGCAATAATGACGTTCCGGTTTTCTTTTAAAAAAGGAATAAGTTTCAGAATTTCATCCGTTTCACCCGAATAAGAAATCGCGAGAATGATATCGTGATGGTCAATCATGCCCAGGTCGCCATGATAAGCCTCACCTGGATGCATAAAAAAGCTAGGCGTGCCGGTACTGGCAAAAGTAGCGGCCAGTTTTTTACCGATTAATCCTGATTTTCCCATTCCTGAAACAATTACTTTTCCACTACCCGCCAAAATTAATTGTACTGCCTGGTCAAATTCAGCGGTTAACGCTTTTTTCAACTGTTGTAAACTCCTGGCTTCAATGTCTATTACTTCCTTTGCAAATTCTAGAGTTCGCATATATACTTGCTTACTGAGGTAATAATGTTGCTGAAAAGCGATGGTATTGTTACCTATTTACTAGTAATTAAAAAAGATTACCGTATTTTAAACCGAAAACAAAGTTTATTATTTTATTCTGGATATCCAGAATTTTATAGTAATAAATGAAAACGAGCTGTCAATTTGCTTTTTATTTCTAAGATATATCTATATTTTACCTTTAAAACTGGATGTTACCCATATATTTGATTTTTAAGAATTTGGGCATTTCGTTTACTTTTATTGTATTTTTTGCGGAATTCATAAACAATACCAGTTGTTTCTGGTATAAAATGTTATTCTGTAACACCACCTTATGATAACAAAATATGAATCATTCAATTATCCAAAACCATCATTTGCTTATCCTCAAAGTATATCTGACCACCACTGTTCCTTGTTTAGTTTAGCCCGACCTATGCCCAAATTTGAAGAGAAAGACTGGTTACAACATTTATATTCACAGGCTCCTGTTGCCATCAGTATTTATGTGGGCGAACGCCATGTGATAGAGCTGGCCAATCCTAAGATGTGTGAAATATGGGGGCGTTCGCTGGATGACGTATTGCACCAACCTTTGTTTCAGGCTTTGCCTGAGGTAAGCGGACAGGGGTTTGAAGAAATTCTGGCCGAGGTACTGCATACCGGAAAGCCATTTACGGGTAGTGAACTGCCGGCTACCCTGCATCGAAACGGGCGTCTGGACCTGGCCTATATCAATATTGTGTATGAGCCATTGCGCAACGAAAAACAAGAGATATACGGCATCATTCAAACGGCTACGGAAGTTACTGAACTGGTTGGGGCACGTAAAAAAGCCGAATACAATGAGGAGATCCTGAAAGTAGCCCTGGAAGCTGGCAATATGGGAACATGGCATGTTGACTTTATCAATCGCCAGTTAAGCCGGTCTTCTGGTTCAAACCTAATTTTGGGATACGACAATCCCGATGGGGCCTTGGATGTAGAAACATTTTTCAATTGCGTGATACCCGAAGATAGACCCATTGCGGAAAAAAACTATCAGGAAAGCTTAAAAAATGGCCGTTTGGATTACGAAGTTAGGATTCGCTGGCCCGACGAGAGCCTTCACTGGATTCACATCAAAGGAGAAGCTTATTTTAATCTGAAGGGTAACCCTATTAGTATGTCCGGCATTATACTGGACATCACCGAAAAAAAACAGATTGAGGTAAAACAAAAGGAATTGGTAGCGGAACAGGCTGCCCGGCAGGAAGCCGAAAGGCAAGGACAGGTTTTACAGGACCTGTTTATGCAGGCACCAGCTTTGATCTGTACCTACCGCGGTCCTAACCATGTTTTTGAACTGGTGAATCCACTTTATCAGCAATTATTTTCCGGTAAAACGCTGGTTGGAAGAAGCCTGGTTGACGCGGTACCTGAAATAAAGGGCCAGGAGGCTTTCAAAATTTTGAATGAGGTATACAAAACAGGTAAAAGTTTTACTGGCAAAGAAATTAAAGTATTGCTGGACAGATCGGGTACCGGAGAACTTTCTGTCGTCTATTTTGATGTCGTGTATCAGCCCCGAAGAGATGTATATGGCAACATAATGGGCATACTGGTCTTTGCCTATAATGTTACCGATCAGATTCTTGCCCGGCAACACCTTGAGAGTAACGAAGGAAGCCTTCGCCTGGCCCTGGAAGCAGGTCATATGGGCACCTGGAACTTTGACCTGATCAACGGTTCTTTTGTCCGCTCGCTGCAACACGATCAGATTTTTGGCTATGCAAACGGAACTGAGAATTGGAGCTTTGACCACCTAACCCACCATGTGTTGCCAGCAGACCGGAGAGCCGTAGCCGAGAAATTTGAATTGGCCTTAAAAACCGGAGAACTATCTTTTGAAGCCAGAATTCTTCTGGCCGATCAGGCAGAAAGATGCATTGCCGTAAAAGGTCAGGTATTTTTTGAAAATAAAAACCCGGTGCGGCTGGCCGGCGTGGTGATGGACATTACCCATCGAAAAAACACAGAACACCAGCTTCATGTGCTTACCCAGGAACTGGCATCCAGTAATGAAGAATTGTCGGCCGCCAACGAAATGATTCAGGAGCGCCTGGAAGAGGTGTCAAAAATCAATACCGAACTTACCAAAATTAATGATGACCTGGATAATTTTATCTATACCGCTTCACACGACCTTAAGGCTCCGATCGCCAATATTGAAGGTTTGCTGAATACCCTGGCTTCTGTTTTTGCTGCCGATGACTTAAATGAACAAAGGCCCTTGTTGAACAAACTATTCAACTATATGGAAGTATCGGTGGAAAGGTTCAAAAAAACGATAGGTGAGCTAACCGAAATTGCTGAAGTTCAGAAAGATATACAGGATATCGCGGTAGTAAATACTTTGGATATTATTCACGAAGTGCGACTGGACATGGAAACGCTCATTCAGCAGGAAGGCGCTGAGATTATACTGAACATACAAGACTGCCAACCTTTTGAATTTCCTCCTAAAAACCTGAAAAGCATTGTCTATAATTTACTTTCTAATGCTTTAAAATACAGGTCACCGGAACGAAAGCCTGTGGTTCACATTTCCTGCTACCAGGAAGATGAACAACAGGTTATTGAGGTGCAGGACAATGGACTGGGTATTAAGCAATCGGGACAAGAGAAAATATTTATGATGTTTAAGCGGTTACATGCCCATGTAGAAGGTTCAGGAGTAGGATTGTACCTTGTGAAAAGAATTATCGACAACGCGGGTGGTAAACTGGAACTGGAAAGCAAAGAAGGTGAAGGCAGTATTTTCAAGGTTTTTCTCCCTTTGTCTGGTAACAACAACCGTTAATTTGTATAATTTTGTGTTGGCACCAATTACCATTAGCTTAGTGTTACTGACGTATTGGCGGCAATGCAATAAAATTCAACATGGCAAAGAAAAGTAATGGACAGGCAGAATTTGTAAAATGGTTTGGCCCTCTACTTGATGCATTAAGGCAACTTGGTGGATCGGGCAAACCCAGGGAGGCTTCTGATACAGTTGCTAGGAATTTGAAACTATCTGACCAGCAAATAGAAGAAACTTTAACTTCCGGTCAGAAAAAATTTCACAATCAAGTTGCATGGGCTAGGCAATACCTAGTTTGGGAAGGACTTTTAGATTCTTCAAAATATGGAATTTGGGCTTTAACTCCAAAAGGAGAAAGCACCCATTTAAATGAACAAGAAAGTCGTAGGGTATTTCAAAAATGGGTCGAAATTCATAGAAAAGCGAGAAATAATAAAACCGAAAAAGAAATAATTGAAGAACAAGAAGAAACGGAGCCAGATGAAGTCCCAACCAAGAATAAATTTGATTTACTAGAAGTATTACAAAGTCTAACTCCAAATGGATTTGAAAAAATATGTCAAAGGTTACTACGTGAATCTGGATTTGAAAATGTAGTAGTAACTGGACAATCTCATGACGGAGGAATTGATGGATATGGTATTTTAGAAATGAATCCTTTTGTTAGTTTTAAAGTTCTTTTTCAATGCAAGAGATATAAAGGTACTGTTTCAAGGGCTCAGGTAGGTGATTTTAGAAATGCTATGATTGGTAGAGCTGAGAAAGGAATCATTATGACCACTGGAACATTCTCAACAGATGCGATTAGAGAAGCAAATCGAGATGGGGCACCTCAGGTGGAACTTGTAGATGGAGAAAAATTAGTCGAAATGTTTAAAAAAGTTGAATTAGGAGTAAAACCTAAAACAATTTATGAAGTTGATTTACCATTTTTTGAACCCTATATGGATAAAAATGGGCAATAAAATACATACTTACGACACAGTAAATAATTAACGGCGAATAACCGATAGATCATCTAGTATTCTCACCTTAAACTTTTTTAAAAAATGGCATTCGATTACGGAAAAGATACCTTAGGCATAAAAAACCCATTCAAGTTTGAAGGATTTTTAGTGCTGATTAAGGGCATATTAATCACCATTTTGGGCATTATTCTCATTTTTCATGTACGGGCTACCATCGGACAGGGATTAAAGCTGGAGGCCTGGGTAGAAATGGCCGGCGCCATTCTTTTTTTGGGGTTGGGCTTGAACTATGCCGTAAAAGGTGGTATGAAACTGTTCCGGTTTTTGGTTGGCAGAAGTGTGCCTGCCAATCTGCACCCCGACTACTACACTTCCGATGAAATTAAGGATATGCTGATGAAACGGCTGAATCCTACCTTCAAGGAAAAAAATTCTTATGTTTCCCGGTTGGTAATCAGCCTGTTCCATCATTTTTTATTTCTCCCCATAGGTTTCCGAAACATTGCCGAAGGCATTACTTCGGCCGCGCTGGAAACCCTGATTGCCCTGGGCATGTATTTGCTGGCTATATTTTCCACTTCTATTGGTTTAATCTCACTTACCGATGCCGATGTGGTAATGCAGTGGCTCGGATTGATACTTATTATTTACCTGTTTGTGATCTGGTACCGGTATCGCCCGGGCATGCACCGCATCAATACCGACAATCCCAGGATTTCAAAAATCCCAAATATGGTGATGCTGGTATTGGCCGCTGTGCTTATTCCATTTCTCATTGAATTTCTGATTGTTCAGGGTTTTGACCTCCCTGCCATCACCGTACCGATAACCCTGCACCTGGTGCTTATATTGTTGTTTTCGGCCGCAACCATTGTGGTTACCTTTATGCTATGTAACTACCGGGCCAAATCGGCTAATCCTGAAACCGCCGTCAGTGAATACAAAGAGCATTTGCAATTCAGCATGCATCCCCGTGATTTGTTCAGGTGCTTTGAACTGGAAATGACCAACAAACGCTATAAAGAAATTCCTAACCGGGAGTATATTGAGCTTAATCCCGTTTTAACCCTGGAAGGTAGTCAGAACAAAGGAAGTTTTTATGGCGATAATTTCCTGGAAACCCAACCGGTGTATAAGGAAACCGAATATCCGAAAAGTTTTTATACCACCCGGATGATGGTGGCTGTGGCAGGTCATGCGTTCACTGTAATTGCCTTTTTGATTTTGTTTTTTAAAATTCTGAACCTTCCGGCCGAACTCTCTTTGCAATCGATATACCAAACCCTCTTCTTCCCTTTATTGCTCTTTCTGTTTTCAGAAATCATTGTGCTGATGGTGCATTACTTTTATTCGGAAATACTGTTCAAATCTTTTCTTGTGCATTTTTTCGCCGAAGGCACCTACACCGAATCCAGGGTTTCTACGGGGATGTCGGTATACGACAGCAACCGGAGCGAAAATACGGTGGTTCGAACCAGTGCTACGCCCTGGCTATTGGTAAGCGAAATTATCAGTTCTACTTTTTCCGATTCAACCACGAACAATCTGGAAGGAAAGCGGTATGTGATGGAAATGTATAAGGCAGATGGCCTGCGCGACGAAATTGTGAATGGCATCAAATATTATTTGAACAATCAGGAAATGCTGGCCAACATCGATTCGAAAAAAGACCTGGATAATACCGCCAAGTATTTTAAAATTAATGAAGCCACCCGGGGTAAAATTTCAGATAATCCAGAAAAATTCAATCGCCTCGACGCCGATGATCAAAATCAGCTGGAAGAACCTAAAGAATAGATTCGTCTGCCATTAGGGGATGGGATTAACTGAAAATAGTTTTGGTGAATTCAAATTAAAAGTCAGCTGAAAGGTTTACGAAGGACCCCTCCGCTAACCTGAAATTTCCGTTTTTTGAGTTGCCCATAATTGACACAATGCATTTTGCAATAGCTTAAAGGCGTAGTGTTAATTTGGGTAAGCAAAAATTTTCTCAATGCATTTCTATATTAAGAGGGTTCACAAAATACCATAATAGTCAGCGTTGGGAAATCTGATAGAAATAAATATACCTTCTAACTGTCCAACTACACACCCATCTCCACCAGTTGCTCACCCGCGATTGCCCCAGCCTTTTAACCACAGTATTTTAGGTTCAAATAAAGAAAATACTTTCATTTTAAAACGTGTACCACGATGAAAACGAACTCTTTTTATGAAAATGTGATGAATTTGCTTAACACTTTGATTCGGGTCTTGTCTTTGGGTATGTTAACGGTACAAACCCTTTTCGGACAATCCACTTCACAGCCAAATACGGCCCTACCTCCATTTGATTCACATTCGCTTTCTGACCCATCCCGGCAGGTAATCATCAATAGTGTGCGCTTGAGCGATGAGCAAGTCCGGTCCCTGGAACAACAATATCGAATCCCTATCCAGGATGGAGCCTATTGGTATGACCAAATTTGTGGAGCATGGGGTCTTCAGGGCGGTCCACAAGCCGGAGTGATTCAGGCCGGACTTAATCTGGGAGGACCGTTACGACCTGATGCCTCTAATGGGAATACTGGGGTGTTTGTAAATGGCCGTCAATTGCACCAGGTGGATGTGCTCCGGCTCCAGCAGTTGGGGCCCGTTTACGCTGGCCGGTACTGGGTAGATGCCTATGGTAATTTCGGATTGGAAGGTGGACCTATGCTTGGTAATCTTATGGCTTTGATGCAACCGGCTGGGAGCTATGGCAGTAACACGGTCAATTCGCGATTTGGAACATTAAACACCGATGGCAACGGGAATTACTTCTACCAGGGCAATGGAATTGGCGGAAGCGATGATAATTTTTATTCAAACTGGTAAATCCTTAGAGTGTTATGGTCTCAGGATATATTGGAAGTGAACAGGTTGAGGACAGCATGCCTGCTTCAGCCTGTTACTCACGGTACAATCTAACTGATGAACATTTCTACAATCTTTAGATAAGTATTTGTTTGAGATTTGGGCAAGTCGGTTTGCAGTGGCTTTTACTGGAATTGAATATTATTTATCTTTATTGATCAATACCAAAACATTACCTAAACGCAGTGATTCCTGGCTACTGGAATGGTAAGCTCCTTCTACAATCTCTCTTTTCAATGTGCCTTGGTAAGAAAATATCAAATGCATCAAGCTTTGCTATTGATATTGCTGCTATCACCCATTCCAAGCTTTTCATTCCAATATACCACAAAAGCAGACAGCTTGAAAGCATTACTTCAAACAGCTATCGATACCACCCGTGTCGACTTATTGAATGATTTAGCCAAACAATTCTGGCAGACCAAAGCGGATACTGCTCAGCTATATGCAAAGGAAGCATTGGAAGAGGCCAGAAAGAACAACTACCTAAAAGGTGAAGCTGAGGCATTTCGCATTCTGGGCTTGTCATCTAATTTCCATGGTAATCAAGTTCAAGCCAGAGCTTATTTGAAAAAGGCCATCCACCTATTCGAGCAGATAGGATATGAGCCAGGGCTGGCCGCCGCTTTGAATAACCTGGGGGTTGTAGATGATTTTAGTGGAAATTATGAAGAAGGATTACAGGCACACCAACAGGCACTTACCATTTTTCGCGAATTAGGCAATCAGGAAGCAGTAGGTTCGGTACTCAATTACATAGGCATTATCTATCAGGATCAGGGAAATTATGAGAAAGCTATTGAATATTGTTTACAGGGTTTACAGATCCGACAAGAGATTCAGGACCATGCTGGAATAGCCTTCTCTCTCATTAATGTGGGAAATATGTACTTGGCAGCAAAGAAGTTCCAAACTGCTTTGGACTACTACCTGGAGAGCCTGGCCTATGCCCAGGAAAGAGACTTACCTTCAGCTACTTATTCCAGGTGGCAACTTGGAAAAACCTACGGTCAGTTGGGTCAGTACGATTCAGCTTTACATTTCTTAAACCAAGTATTGGAAAAAGATCCAAACGATAACATTGCACTTAACTTATTAGGAGAAATTTACTTGGCCTTGCAAGATTATGAGGTTGCCCAAAAGTATTTGTTACAAAGCTTATCGCTGTTGAAGGAGGATAATGACAGGTCTCTTGCTTATGTACAGGTACTGCATAACATATGCAAAGTATACGCAGCGCAGCATCGTTATTTAGAGGCGTTGGCGTATGCACAAAAAAGCCTCGCCATTTCTCAGGAGACGGGTGCTAGAGAAGAAACCCAAGCCATAGCGCTAACGCTGTCTGAAATATATGCCGGATTGCAGGATTTCTCCCAGGCTTATCGGTACCAGCAGCGCTACATTACCCTGAAAGACTCTATTACCTCCGAGGAATATAACCGGCGCCTGGCTGTACTGGAAGCCGATCTGGAATTATCCAAAAAACAAACGCACATTGAAGTATTAACCCAGCAACAGCAACTTCAGCAACAGGAGTTGAAGCGGCAGGCTAACTTGCGTAATGTATTTGTTGTTGGCTTATGCTTCACATTATTGCTCGGGTTGTTCATTGTAAGAAATATCAGTCTGAAGCGGAAAGCTGAACTGTTACTGAAAGCCCGGTTGGAAAGCGACCTGGAGTTGGAACGAATGGAGAAAGCGCAAAAGGAAGTATCTTTCCAGAGCCGAACGGCCGAGTTAGAGATGATGGCTTTGCGTGCTCAGATGAATCCACATTTTATCTTCAACTGTCTTAACTCCATTAACCGGTTTATTCTCAAAAATGAACCGGAAACAGCTTCCGATTACCTCACTAAATTTTCCAGGCTCATCCGATTGATCTTACAAAATTCCCAATCAATGTATGTAAGTCTTGAAAGTGAATTGGAAGCGCTCCGCCTGTATCTGGAAATGGAAGTATCCCGTTTTGAAGGCCAGTTTGATTACCGGATCAATTTTGATCCTGATTTAGAAATTGAAGATTTGGAAGTACCTCCCCTCATTATCCAACCTTTTGTAGAGAACGCCATCTGGCATGGACTAATGCATAAAGAAGACCTGGGACATTTACTGATTGAACTGCGCCGGGAAAACGATATGCTCTATTGCCAGATCACTGATGATGGAGTTGGACGGCAGCGGGCTGCTGAGCTAAAGAGCAAATCAGCCAGTAAGAATAAATCATTGGGCATGCGAATTACTGCCCACCGGTTAGCGTTGATCAATACCCTTAACGAAAAAGCAACCACCGTGGAGGTGACGGACTTAATGGATGCTTCCGGACAAGCTTGTGGCACGAGGATATTATTAAAAATACCTGTGTAACTGTTTTCAGACTACCATAAACTGTTCATTTTTTAAATTTACATGATATGATCAAGGCAATACTTATTGATGATGAAACCCACTGCCGGGAGTCCCTCTCTATTCAACTGGAAAAATATTGTCCGAAAGTAGAACTGCTCGCTCAATGCAACTCTTCGGCGCAGGGATTGAAAGCCATTGCCCAGTATCAGCCCGATGTGGTATTTCTGGATGTGGAGATGCCACAGATGAACGGTTTTGAAATGCTCCAGCAACTCTCTACTATCCCATTTGAGGTTATTTTTACGACTGGTTATGATGCCTATGCCATCAAAGCCATTCGTTTCAGTGCGCTGGATTATCTGCTCAAACCCATTGATAAAGACGAACTTAAGAAAGCAGTGGATAAGGTAAATCAGAATAAGAATCCTAATCTGAAAGAGCAATTCGACATTTTGTTGGGAAAATTGGGCAATAAGGCTGTTGCTCTCCAGAAAATTGCTTTGCCCACCTTCGAAGGCTTTGAACTGGTGCCGATTGACAGTATCCTGCACTGCGAAGCAGATAGTAATTATACACACATTATCCTGAAGCAAGGCAGCAAATTTTTGATTTCCCGTACCCTGAAAGAAGTAGAAGAGTTACTAGAGGGTCATTCTTTTTTGAGAGTCCATCATTCACACTTGGTCAATCTTAATGAAATAATTCGATACGTGCGTGGTGAAGGGGGTTATGTAATTATGAGCGATAACACTTCCATTACCGTATCACGCAGTCGAAAGGATGCTTTACTGAAGATGTTTGGCTAAAAACAGATTGAAATCTTAATAGGAATGGTAAAACACACTTTTCTTTCAAAATTGAAAATATTAAATCATAGGACCTCGAACATTCTTCTTATACATTATTGTATATAAAATAGGTAAGTGTGCTCATCAAGGAACGGATCATAAAACCCAAAGATAGCTCACTTAGTAAACTGTCAATTACCCCTTAAGTTTACTGGGCTAATGGATATAACAGCATGGGTGCAAAAGGGGTTCATGTTGTTTATACTTTTTGAATGTTATTAACCTACAAATAATGTGATAATCATGCGAGTAATGGATATGTTTAAACAAGAAATTATCTTTACTGGCATTGCCGTGTTGTTATTTTCCTGCGACCTGGAAGTAATCCCCGATGAAATCAATTTTAAAAAAAATTTTGAGGGGATTGATACTGATGTTGGATTTGCAGTGCGACAGACCCAGGATGGTGGCTACATTATCACCGGATATACTTATAGTATAGAGGCAGGGGGAAGTGATGTATACCTTATAAAGACCGATGCCTATGGCGAGGTGGAGCAATAATGGGAGCAAATTGGCCGAAATACTTTTTCACCCTGTTCTTTTTGGCTGATTCAAAACTAAAATCATGAAAATAACAGGCTTTCAGATATTTCAAATGTGCAAGATCAAAGAATATCCATTTCAAAGGTTTCTACCCGACAAATCGCACAAATCCTTGACTTGCTAACAATAGCCAAGACCGATTTTAAAATATTGCCCCATCATCCTTCAAATTCATTTGCGCTTGCTATTCATCTAAACTTCCAATTTTTTTCAATAGCGCTTCTTTTGTTTCTTTTTGGTCATAAGATATTCTGTGATCATCCAAATAATCCCTGATAACCTTTTTATTGCTTTTTACATCTGGTTTTGGCTACTCATTTTCCATATATTTTTCCAGATGAGGAGAATCAGGATTGAGCTTGCGTTCGTGTTCACGAACGATTTCTACCAGATACAGACACAGTTTTCTGTAATTGATTCCATCGGGATGATGATCCTTATCATAAAAAATTAAATGATCAAGCCCTAAAGATTTAGCTTCTTCAGCAATGTATCCGATTTCCCATGCTCCGGGTTGCTGCGGGCGCGTATACTTGCGCGGCTGTAGTTGCAGCACCTTACCAAAATCATCAAGCAACGGAGTAATGTCTCGTTTATCTCTACGGGTAGAATTATCATAACCTATTTCTCCGGTAACGTCATCGTACTGCACATTTCTTTTGTCACCAATATTTCTTAAACCCGTGGCTTTAATAATTCCGTTCACGTGAAGTGGTGCGGAGGGATTGCTCGTGCCTATGCCCACACTGCCGTTGCCGAGGATGGTGAAAATCTCAGCAGCACCCGCTCCGGCTCTATCAAGGAAAACATATCGGGCTTGTGGATTGCCTATATTAAAATAAAATCTCCCGGCAGTTACTCCCATCCCATAATAAGAGGCTCCGGTATTGTCCTGATAAAGTGCCAGTTTGATGGGGCTTAAGGAAGGCCCTAAGGATAATGGACTTATGGGATTGGTGACTCCAATTCCCACATTGCCGTTATTCTGCACCAGCAACCGCCATCCACTATTATAGAACCCCACCATCGTGGTAGCGGCACCACCCACAAAACGATCACTGGCTATCCAAAGCCCACCATCATTATTGTTCGATCGTATTCTGCCATTAACCAGCAAATCAACATTTTGCCCACCTTTTCCCTCTATGTGTAATTTAGCCTGCGGGGCATCGGTACCGAGGCCAATATTACCTTCCAAAAATCTTTTCGAATCATCTAACAAACCATTCCATTGTTCTTTGCCCAATAGTTCACTATCCTTTATTCTTAATTCCTCAAAGTTTATCATGACTATTTTTTTATGGTTAACTTTTTATTTTAATTATTTTATCCGAAGGCTTAAACTGCTACATCCTCACCACTTCATCACTT
>JBGTIS010000043.1:0-11444 GCA_041745535.1 Cyclobacteriaceae bacterium
CTTTATGGCATGACGGCCACCACCCAGCCTTTTGCTATTGATGCCGCAACCGGAAAAGAACTCTGGCGGAAAAAATCGGACAGCATCAATCAATTAAGTACCAGCCGGGGACTGGTGTATTGGGAAGATGGTGATGATAAACGCATTTTATATACCAGTGGAGAATGGTTGTATGCGGTGGTGGCCGCTAACGGTGAACCTGTTGCCACTTTTGGCGACCGGGGGCGTATTAGTTTAAAGTCGGGACTGGGAGAAACGGCTAAAAATAAAATGGTGATCTCTAATACGCCGGGCACCGTGTACAAAGATCTGATCATTATGCCGTTGCGGATATCCGAAGGGGTGGACGCCGCTTTGGGGCACATTCAGGCTTTCAACATCCGCACGGGCGCGCTGGCCTGGGTATTTCGTACCATTCCGCGGCCCGATGAACCCGGTTACGATACCTGGCCCAAAGACGTGTATAAGAATGCCGAAGTGGGTGGCGCCAACAATTGGTCGGGCATGGCGGTAGACCGCGACAGAGGCATGGTGTATGTGCCTACAGGTTCGGCGGCTTTTGATTTTTATGGCGGCAACCGCCTGGGCAGTAACCTTTTTGCCAATTGTCTGCTGGCCCTGAATGCCGAAACCGGAGAGCATATTTGGCACTTTCAATTGGTACATCACGATATTCTGGACCGCGATCCGCCTGCACCTCCCAACCTGATAACAGTTACACACAATGGAAATAAAATAGACGCGGTGGCACAGGTAACCAAGCAGGGCTATGTGTTTGTGTTCGACCGGGAAACTGGCGCGCCGTTGTTTTCAATAGAAGAAAGGCCGGTGCCGGCTTCTGATATTCCAGGTGAGGAAGCCTGGCCTACACAACCCTTTCCCACCAAACCGGTACCCTATGCCCGGCAAAACTTTACAGAAGCGGATATCAGTCCGTATGCTGATAATAAAGCGGAATTACTTGAAAACCTGAAGAGCAGCCGATCCGAAGGGCCTTTTACGCCGCTCAGTGTGCAGGGTACCGTAATTTATCCGGGCCTCGACGGTGGAGCGGAGTGGGGTGGGGCTGCCGCCGACCCTGATGGGATGCTGTATGTGAACAGCAACGAGATGGCCTGGCGCATTTCTTTAGGAGCCTCCGTTTCAAAAGAAGAACTGGCGAGTTTTGGCACCGGCAAGCGCCTGTATACCCAAAATTGTACCCCCTGCCACGGCGCCGAACGCAAGGGTAATCCCAATAGCGGATTCCCTTCTTTGGTAAATATTAGTAATCGGCTTGAAAGGGAACATGTGGCCAATGTAATTACCAATGGAAAAGGCATGATGCCTGCTTTCCGTAAGTTGTCTGAAGAAGAACGGTTGGCACTGGTGGCTTTTCTGTTTGATGAAGAGGAACAACCTGATATCCCGAAAGAACCTGGTTTAGAAAGAAAGGAACAAGCAGATGCCATTATCCCATACCAGATATCTGGTTATACCAAGTTTTTAGACCAGAACGGCTATCCGGCGATTCGTCCACCCTGGGGCACCCTGAATGCCATTGATCTGAATACCGGAGAATATGTATGGAAAATTCCCTATGGAGAATATCCTGATCTGATGGCGAAAGGTGTCCCGCAGACCGGTTCTGAAAGTTATGGTGGTCCGGTGATTACGGCCAGTGGCCTGTTATTGATAGCCGGTACCAAAGATGGGAAGTTCAGGGCCTACGACAAGCGCGATGGAAAACTGCTCTGGGAAACAAAACTTCCGGCCGCGGCTTTCGCTACACCCAGCACGTATGAGGTAAACGGAAAACAATATGTGGTACTGGCTTGCGGGGGTACCAAACTCGGTGCTGCCGGCGGAGATAGTTATGTGGCTTTTGCATTGCCAGACACCCCTTAAAAATTGTATTACAGCCGATATCCCCAATCGTTATTTAAAGAAGAAATATGGACTATAAAGCCATTTTGGCTTACATTGCACTTACAAAATGTAACTTTAAATATAGGGAAGAATTTTCGTGATGGGTGTTTCTCCCTTAAATGTTTTTACCAACTGTTTATGGCCTGAATAGATATACATGGAAGGGGTAGGCACCGAGCCAAAACTTTTTAGTATATCCTGCACATCGGCGTAAGCAAAGAAAATATTATCGTTCCGATTCAGGCCATAATCTTTGGCAAACCGGCTTATTTCAACCATAGGTGCATAGGTGATGAAGTAAAGGGTATAACCTTCAAAAGCTTCCAAATGCTCGCGAATCTGTACCGCCTCCCGCTGGCAATGCTCGCAATCTGGTTGAAAAAGAACCAGCACTACTTTCCCTTCCAGTTCCTTCGTGTTAATTTTTTGGCCATCGGTTTGTAACAAAGGCAGGTCGGGCAGATCGTTGCGGGCAAATTGCAGTGGCTGGTGGGTTGCTTTACTATTAGCCATGTCCTCTACCGGAAAAACGGGTGTGGTAACTACCAAAAGCAGGAGAAGCAGGAAGCTTATTTTTTTCATAGGATATGTGAATTATTCTCTGTGCATCCGAGCAGAATATGCAAACACTGCCAACGCTTAACTATTACAGGAATGCTTTCCTGATACAGGACGATGTTTTTACGCACAATTTAACAGGATTTTAGCTAATAAAAATACCCATTGTCCGCAATTGCTTCCGTATTTTTTTTAGTAATTACATTTATCTTCCTAACTTGTACAATAAATAAAATCAGTATTGATATATAATGTAAATAACTACAATAGCGGTTACGAAGATGTTAGGCGGCATAAAAAATAATGAAAAATGGGATTAGATAGTGTTGCTTTATTGATGGATATTGAAGAGCATTTTGATATTAGTATTCCAAATAATGAAGCAGAAAATATCTATACAATTCAAAACCTATCTGATTGTGTTTACAATCATATCACTATTATCCCTTCTGATAAATGCATTTCACAAGTTTTATTTTATAGATTAAGAAATATCTTAAAAGATATTTTGAAAGTGGATAAAGAAGTAATCAAACTTTACTCGCGATTAGATGAGTTGATTCCATCAGGTAATAAGGAAAGGATTTGGGAAAGGATTGAAAGTGATTTGAATCTAAATTTGCCTAAACTAAATAATAATTATGATAAATTCACTAGAAAGGAAGCTCTCATTTTATTCATTTCCTTCTCTAAAAGAAGCTTGTCAACCGAAAAAACTAGGATAAAGGGATTTATAAATTGGGTGCTGGCTTTAAATCACGAAAAACTTCTTCCAATAGAAAGAATTTGCAATAAAAGAGATGTTGAAAGAATTGTAATTGGGATTGTGCATCGATCATGTGGCATTCCGATAAATGAGATGGAATTGAAGCATTCAATCACGTATGATTTAGGAATTGATTAGAATACACCGCCTAACATGGTACAGCCTGGTAAAATGAGCTAGCATGCTTGTTGCGCCAATTTACGATATTGGTAAACGAACGAAAAACGCAAACATGTCCGGCCTACGGCTTTGCAGGTCGTTATCCGAAGACTTTACCTGAAAGGGGGAAAGCATATCCTAATCTCTAAAGCAATCGCATGAAAGAGAAAAAAGTACGCCAACTCGCCGCTGTGATGTTTACTGACATTGTGGGGTATACCGCATTGATGCAGGGAGATGAAGAAATGGCTTCCCGGGTAAGGTCCCGGCATCGTGAGGTATTCCAGCAGCAACATGATTTACACCACGGCGAAATCATACAGTATTACGGCGATGGTGCTTTAAGTATTTTTAAAAGCGCCATTGAAGCAGTTAAATGTGCCATCAATATTCAAAGGCTTTTACAGGAAGGAGAACCGGTAGTACCCATAAGAATGGGTTTGCACATGGGCGATATCGTTTATAACCAGACCGAAGTGTATGGTGATGGCGTTAACTTCGCCTCCCGCATTGAAAGTATGAGCGTGGCAGGTGCTATTCTTTTGTCGGACAAATTGAACGACGAACTGAAGAACCATACAACTGTTTCTACCACTTCGCTGGGGCACTTTGAGTTGAAAAACATTGCCAGGCCCGTAGAGGTATTCGCCATTTCCAACGCAGGTATTACCGTGCCATTACCTTCGGCCTTAAAGGGAAAGCAGCAGGTAACCAGCAAAACCATTGCCGTATTACCCTTTGTAAATATGAGTGCCAGCCAGGAAAATGAATATTTCAGCGATGGCATTACCGAAGAAATTATCAATGCCCTGGCTAAAATTAAAAGCTTAAAAGTTACCTCCCGGACTTCTTCGTTCTTTTTTAAAAACAAAAATATTCCCATCAAACAAATTGGAGCGGCACTGAATGTTGCTGCTATTCTGGAAGGCAGTGTCCGGTTATCGGGCGATATGATCAGAATTACCGCGCAGTTGATTCAGGCTGAAGAGGATTTTCATTTCTGGTCGGAGACCTGGGACAGAAAACTGACGAATATATTTGAAATTCAGGATGAGATCAGTCTGCTGATAGCGGAAAAGTTAAGAGAGCATTTGGGTCACTTTGAAATTCAGGACCATTTGGTTGACAAGCAAACCGACAACATCGATGCCTACGAATATTCCCTGAAAGCCAAATTCCATTTTAATAAATGGAACCCTGAGGACATGCGGATCGCCATTCCACTGTATGAGAAAGCCCTTGCCCTGGACCCAAATCATGCCGAGTCCCTGCTGGGAC
Organism: Cyclobacteriaceae bacterium; assembly: GCA_041745535.1. Taxonomy (GTDB): domain Bacteria; phylum Bacteroidota; class Bacteroidia; order Cytophagales; family Cyclobacteriaceae; genus JBGTIS01. The sequence goes on from JBGTIS010000043.1 coordinate 4,670, forward strand.
TTGCCGATTGTTACGGATTTATGGCCACCACGGGGTTTATGCCCTATGAAGCAGCATGGAAAAAGGCAGCAGCATTAACCAACAGGGCACTTCTGTTAAATGATCGGCTATCAGGGGTATATTACCAGCTCGCTAACATTGCCTTTTTTACTGCCTGCGATTACAAAGAATCATTTAAACACACTGTAAAGGCCATAGCACTTAATCCCAGTCATGTAGAGGCCCAGCAGTTTATGTCTTATTTGTACATTATAGCCGGTGAAAAGGAAAAATCGCATGAACACCTGGAAATAGCGCTAAGCATCAATCCGTTGTCCCAGGAGACGCTTTTTTTCAATGCCTATTACCATTATATGGTGGAAGATTACACAACATCTCTTAAACAGCTGGATGAATGTCTGGCACAAAACCCAAAAAACCTCCCTGCGCTCACCATCAGGTGTTACTGTCTGCTCAAGCTGGGTCGTTATGATGAAATTATTCGTTATATGGAGGATATCCCTACCGACTTCTTGGTGCCCGCCGATCAAACAGGATTAACAGGGCTGGCTTATGCCCTGAAAAAGGATTTTACAAATGCCACGAAGTACCTGAAACAATTGTCGGAACAGGCACAAATTCCGGAAGGCTTCCGTGCCAACTCTTACGTGTTTCTGATGTACGCGGTTATGGGAGAAAACGACAAGGCATTTGCCTGGATCAGGCAGGCGATAAACGACAAGGCATCTTTGCTGCTTATTCATTTTCCTGACCCTTTGGTTAATCCACTCAAAGCGGACCCAAGGTATCCTGAATTTCAAAGAACTCTATTCCCCGAAGACCTTCCCAGAGAAACCAGAAAGAAAAAGAAAGACCTGCTTGATAAGGCAGCAGTCAATACCTATGCTACCCGACTGTTAAATCACCTCCAGCAAAAAAAAACCTATTTAGACCCGAATTTATCGTTGCGAACCCTGGCAGCGCAAATTGACATGCACCCGAATCAGCTCTCCTGGTTGCTGAATGAAAGTTTGGGGAAAAACTTTAACGAGTTTATCAATCACTATCGGGTGGAGACCTTCAAAATGCTTTCCAAAGACCCAAAAAACGCGCACATCACACTCATTGGCCTGGCTTATGAAAGCGGCTTCAATTCTAAAACGGTTTTCAATACCTACTTCAAAAAAGAAACAGGCCTCACACCAAAACAATTTCTAAAACAGCAGCAATAGCACGCCTGTAAAAGATACCGAGCGATGGTAGCCGGATTACTTTTTACCGCTGCATATCATGCCCTGGTTTCAGTTGGTTCGGATTTATAATAGCGAACGTTTGTATGTAATCGGGAACTTTTATCCAACCCTTCTATCCTAGTTTTGCTTCAGAACAAAAACAGTGAAAGCGATAGCCCACTGTATTATCAACTTAAAAAGAGGAAAAACATGAAAGCAATTGTAAGTACCGGATACGGATCACCCAGTGTACTCCAACTCCAGGAGGTAACAAAGCCAGCTCCTAAAGAGCATGAAGTGCTGATCAGAATTTATGCGGCTTCCGTAACGGCAGCAGATGGTATGATGCGAAGGGGGAAGCCCTATTTCGGCAGGCTGTTTACCGGATTAACGAAACCAAAGCATGCCGTACCGGGAACCGGATTCGCGGGAGTAATTGAAGCAGTAGGCAAAGATGTAACTCTTTTTAAGGAAGGTGACACCGTTTTTGGAGAAACCGCACTGGGCTTTGGTACGCATGCTGAAAATGTATGTGTGCCCGAGAATGGACTAATCGCTACCAAGCCAGACAAAATAACGCATCAGGAAGCCGCCACCATTTGCGATGGGGCCTTGACCTCTATGAATTTCCTGAAGGAGCTGGCTAAAATTCAGCCAGGGCAAAAAGTATTGATCAATGGCGCGTCCGGAAGCCTGGGTACAGCTGCGGTACAGCTTGCCCGGTACTTTGGGGCCGAAGTAACCGGAGTTTGCAGTACCCCGAATGTGGCCCTGGTAAAGTCGCTGGGTGCCAATACAGTAATTGATTACACGAAAGAGGATTTTACAAAGTCCGGACAAACCTATGATGTGATTTATGATACGGTAGGTAAAAGCTCATTTTCACGGTGCAAAGGCTCGCTCACCGAAAAAGGTGTGTATGTATCGCCCGTGCTAGGGCTGCGCCTGCTGTTTCAGATGATGTGGACTTCATTGACAAGCCGGGGAAAGAAAGCGAAGTTTTCGGCTACTGGTCTTCGGCCCGTTTCGGAACTTGGGGCTCTCCTCCACGAACTCATAGAGATAATTGAGGCTGGTAAGCTAAAGCTGGTAATAGACCGGCAATATCCATTGGCGCAAATTGCCGAAGCACATGCCTATGTGGATCGGGGACATAAGAGAGGAAATGTGGTAGTCACCCCGGTACATCACCAACCCTCGCAGCCCCCACAAGTAAATCCTACCATAATCTTTTTAGAAGATAAGGTTAAAAACAATAGCAGTGTTTGCTCCTAAAAGCAGGAAAAGAAGTAAGCTGATTTTTCCATGGGTTAGGGTTATTGTCGCGTGCCATCCGGGAGTGGCACGCTTTGCATTTCCCGCGTTGCGGGTGGGTCAGGATTCCTACGGAATGACTTTGTTTGAACGATAGGCTCGTAAATAAGAAGCCAAAATACCATAAGCAATGGCATCTACTTTCCGTACTTGTAGTAAATATGCCATTAAATTATATTGCATATAAATCTGCCGGCGCACGGCGCACTTTATACAGATGTTGTGGTTAATTAGATAAAATGAAATTATTCGGATTCAATATGAAAACTAAAGAGACTAAATTTCGAATATCAGAACCTGATAGAAATTGGGTTGAGGATAATTTCAAGTGGCTGATAACTGTCTATGGTTATCCTAATAGACAAAGTGAGCAGATTATAATTACAGAGAAATACTTCCCAAAGACATTGTCTTCTAGTGATATTAAAGTTCAAAACTTGATTGAAGACCTTTGCAACTTGTTAAGTTTAGATTCGGCAAAAATCAAGTTTGAATTGCACGAAGACCTGCGTGATGTTTATGGTATGCCTTTTGAGATGCAGGGCAAACCATTTGAAACTGAAACAGAAGTAAATGAGAGCATTTACAAAATTCACATAGCCAATATTATTGCTAAAAGACCAAACCGACTTGTTTTCAGTCTAATTTATGAATTTATAAAAATTCGCTTAACCGAAAACAAACTGCTATTTGACACAGGAGAAGATACTAGACTATTCATATTTATTGCTGGAATCTATTTTGGCTTTGGAGTTCCTCTTTCTCAAAACCTAAGTGATAGAGGAAGAGTTGATGATGGATTTTGGGAAACCAAATGGAATTATGTTTCTGAAATACCAAATGAAGTAATGGCATTTGGCTTAGCTACCTATTCAAAATTAATAGAACAAGATAACCCAGAATGGAAAAATGGACTACCTCAAGAACTTAGATTGCAATTTGAAAAGGCTATTAACTTTTTAAATGATTCGCCACCGACAATTTTTAGCAAGGCTGAGTTAGATGCAAGTGATTTATTCAATCAAGCTGACCAAGATTATCAAAATAGGGATTTTGACTCTGCTATTTCTACTTTGCAAAAAACATTGTTTTTAACGGGGGATGAATTATTAAAGGCAGATGTATACAATAACATTGGCTACTACCAGCTTAGAAAGGGTGATTATGAAAAGAGTATTCCAAATTTTCAGAAAGCACTTCAAATAGATTCAAACTATGGATTTGCATATGATAATTTAGGATATGCTTTAATCCAAACAGGTCAACTCGAAGAAGGTAAGCAACAACTTGAAAAAGCCTTGCGAACGGAAAATAATGACAACGCTTATACATATAGGAATTTTGCCTTATACCACTTGTCAAAAAATGAAAGTGAGAAAGCAAAGTTGAATTTTCAATTAGCATTTGAAGCTGAAACAGTTCCCGTTGACCTCTTAGAATTACATTACGCAAACTTCCTTATAAGTCAAGGAGAAACAGAAAAAGGACTAGAATATTTAGAGAAAGCGGTTGAGAAAGGTGAACCAGAAGCAATAAAACGAATGAACGAAATAAAGAAAATCTAACCACAACAATTTGTATAGTGCATATGCACCCTACGGGACACAAACGCACCATACAAGAAACGTTATTGTATATTCAAAAACGAACAAAATACCCTTTATTAACGCCTGAAATTATAATTAAATGAGTAATCACCGCCACTTTATTATTCACAAGCCTTTGGGGTATCTGTCGCAGTTTGTGAACAACCAAAACAGGCGAAAAAATAAAAAGCTATTGGGAGAGATCCATGAATTTCCTGAAGGTATCATGTCTATTGGGCGCTTAGACCAGGACTCTGAAGGTTTATTGTTACTTACCACCGATGGTAAAGTGAGTAAGCTGGTGCGAAGTAAAAAGGTTGAAAAGGAGTATTATGTGCAGGTAGATGGCGAAATTACAAACGAAGCCATAGCGCAATTAAAGATGGGTGTGGAAATAGGGATAAAAAGTAAGAAGTATATGACCTTACCCTGTAAAGCTACCCGTTTAGATCCGGGCCCAACTTTTGAGGCACGCACAAAAAAAATAAGAGACGACCGACATGGCCCAACCAGTTGGTTGTCTGTAACCATAACCGAAGGAAAGTTCAGACAGGTTCGTAAAATGACGGCTGCGGTGGGATTTCCAACGTTGCGATTAATTCGTGTACGCATTGGTAATATCACTCTGAATCAATTGCCCTCAGGCAAATTTATTGAAGTGGATGGCTTTAAACTTACTGGCGAATAATTACAACGAAACATACCATACCCATGGGTGGCATGTCCATATTCCTAACGTCGCATGGCAGCTATACGATCTGTTCTGTGCCACTAAAAGGAATAGCATGAATTAGTGCCAGAAATCCTTAAATCTCAACAATGGATAAACTAAAGATAGCGCAAAATCCTCAGGTTGAATTGAAGTTTCAGACCTATCCTGAGGTGATAAAGACCAAATTAAACCATCTTCGAAGATTAATTATCGAAACGGCTACGGAGCATGAGGCTATTGAAAAAATAGAAGAAACTTTGAAATGGGGAGAACCAAGTTATCTGGTAAAAAAAGGAAGTACAATTAGAATAGACTGGAAACCTAACACACCAAATCAGTATGCCATGTATTTTAAATGTACCAGCAAGTTAGTGCCTACTTTTAAAATAGTTTACGGCAACCTGTTTACCTACGAAAAAAACAGAGCCATATTATTTGATTTGAATGATGAAATTCCGGAAAAAGAATTGAAAGCGTGTATTGCATTGGCACTTAACTACCATTCAATCAAAAATGAACCTCTTTTAGGAAAATGATACATTCGCGGAAGTAGGAATCGTAAAAATAAAAGAGAAAAGCGGCACAGAACAATCTGCATAAAGCACATAATCAGCAGTGAGAGCTCAAGCCTGTTGGTAAAAACATCAGCGGTGGTGTGGAATTTAAACCTGAATATCCTGCTGAGCAAGAGAAAGTATATGGTAAATCAGTAAGTTTATAACCTATTTTTTAATATATTCAAGTCATAAGGCTAAGCATAAAGTCTGGTAACTTCTCGTAAATTTATTGTTGCGAACCATTAAACTTTAAATAGTTATGAGCAAAGTGATATTTGTAAAAGTATTATGGCTTAAACAAATAGAAAAGTCATGAACGCATCTCTTTCTGTAAACCACAAAGGTGCTGATACCCATTCATCAAAACCATTTTACAATAAAAATGGAAAAGGAAGTTTTTTTTCCAAATCAGAAGAAACTAATGAGCCCTTCTTCAAAACGGCTACCGTTCAACTGAAAAGTAACCCCGGCTTCAACCATCAGGAAAACCCTGCTGAAATGGAAGAGTCCAATGGATTGCCATTGCCATTAAAAGCCGGATTGGAAAGCCTTTCAGGTATGGAACTTTCAAAAGTGCAGGTGCATAAAAACTCCGGCAGTCCTGCCAGGCTAAATTCTCTGGCATATACCCAGGGCGAAGATATTTATGTAGGACCAGGACAGGAAAAGCATCTTCCCCACGAAGGCTGGCATGTGGTGCAGCAAAAGCAAGGCCGGGTAAGGCGGACAGATACTGTATTCAATAAGGTAGCCATCAATAACGATTCGCTGCTGGAGTCAGAAGCAGACCAAATGGCAGCGCTTGCATCGGATCCATCGCTGGCAGGTCCACCTCAGCGGCAGCTTTCAGGGGGCAGGAATACAGGTTCATCCGGAACTCTTGTTCAGCGTAAAGTAAGAGTTGACGGAGGAAAGAAAAGAGTGAATGAGGCCGATTATCTGCCTGGTGGCAGCAAGAGCGCAGTGGGCAGCAGACATTCCGTGGCCGCGCTTATTGCTGATAATGTCCGTCGGGTATTTACCAACGTTACCGAACTAGAGCAATTCGCAAATGGCAAACTCGACTACATTGGGGATGTAGCCACCGCTTCAGCGGGTACTTTCTGGTACCGATTGCCTCCGAATAAACTTACGGTGCTGGGAGAGATGCACCACAACCCTCTGGGCAATGTGGAGGATATCATTAATGGGTTACGTACACCCCGGTTCAAATACGAACCCTTTAACGAATTGGTTAATGTGGCCGGGCTTAACCCTCCATTTACCAGTACGCAGGCAAGGTTGGCACAGGTTAATCAGGGAATTGGGGTAGCGGGTCAGGTAAATAGAAAGCTCTTCAATCCGGACCTGGAAAATATTGTTTTTAAAGCATTAACTGGTGCGGCGATCGCACGA
>JBGTIS010000044.1:0-40629 GCA_041745535.1 Cyclobacteriaceae bacterium
GGAAGCCCAAAGAATTTTATAAAACCTTTTCAGTTCTTCTTCTTCCAGGGCCTCACTTACCAGCCTGAAACGCTCACAACCCCGGCTTTCGATGATAGAGGCCAGCAGCAGCCGATCTCTGAAACGGGTCTCAGGTGTACCACCATGCCCAAGGGCCAGTAGTTGTTTGATATATAAATCGGGCTTAATCTCTGAAGCCAGCGGTACTCCTTTTTTTGCCATCAGAATATATACCTGCTGAAAATGCTCCAGTTCTTCAATACCGGTTTCTATTAATTCGGGAATAATTTCCTTGCGGTCGGGGTATTTGGCCACAATGCTCATGGCCATGGCCGATGCTTTGCGTTCGCAATCGGCATGATCCTGTAAAAAGGAATTGAAGTCATTCATTACCGCATCGAGCCAGTTTTTACTGGAGGCAGCAGCCAAGTCAATCGGATTATTCATATTCGCGGATTGATTTTTTTATTTTGGGCACATCACCAAAGTTCTTAAATTTCTGCCGAAACTGAAACCATTTTAACCCAGACTTGATTGTATGCCGCAAAAAGAATTACCAGAGATAGCCGAATTTTATAAAAAACGATTTGGTTACGCGGCTGAACAAATCGCGAATCCTCCATTGGCCGATGTAAAATTAATCATCGTGATTCCATGCTTTAATGAGCCTGACCTGATTACGACCCTGCAATCCTTAACACATTGTACACCAACGGCACACCCCGTTGAAATAATTGTGGTGGTTAACGCAGGCAAACAGGCTTCCCCGGCAATCATAGAGCAAAATCAGCTTACTAAAGAAAAGGTTGCCTCATGGATAAAAGTTCACAACAGTCAGCAATTAATCTTTCATATCATAGATGCGGAAAATTTACCTCCCAAACACGCCGGAGTCGGCCTGGCCCGCAAAATAGGGATGGATGAAGCCCTGTACCGATTCGCTTCCATTCCATACAATGGCTTAGTTGTATGCCTGGATGCTGACTGTACGGTAGCGCCCAATTACCTGGAAACACTGGAGAAAAGCTTTCTTTCGCTACAACCCAATGGTTGCGCTATTTATTTCGAACACAATCTTACGGAAGTTACAAACCCAGTGCTGAAAGAAGGCATTATGTACTACGAGCTATTTCTGCGGTATTATATTCATGCCTTGCGATACAGCGAATATCCTTTTGCCGTGCACACCATTGGCTCTGCCATGGCCGTGCGGGCTGATATTTATGCCAAAACCGGTGGTATGAACCGAAGGAAAGCCGGAGAAGATTTTTATTTTATCCACAAAATTATTCCCCAGGGACAGTTCCGAAATATTACGGAAACCACTGTTTTCCCCTCAGCCAGAATATCCGATCGGGTTCCTTTTGGTACCGGAAAGGCCCAGCAGGATTGGGTAAATCTGCCAAATCAGGAAAAAACAACTTACAATCTGCAAACTTTTCAGGATTTAAAACAACTGATTACCCATATAAATCAGCTTTATCATTGTGTGGAAGCTGGGCAGTATGCCACGTTATCCAGAAATTTTTCTGATGCCCTTCGGCATTTTCTTGAGCAGGAAAACTTTTTGTTAAAACTGAAGGAAACGCGGCAAAACACCAATAGTTTACCATCATTCCACAAACGTTTTTTTTACTGGCTCGACGGATTCAAGGTACTGAAATTTGTACATTTCGCACGCGATCAGTATTATCCGAATCTGCCGCTACTACAGGAAGCATCAAAACTTATCAATTATGCCAATGCATCAAAGTCTTTTACACCTATAGAATTATTACAATCTTACAGAAATATTGATAAACATCAGTAATTACAAATTAGTAGCTCATAACACTGATTCTTTTTCAACAGGCTTTTTTGCAGATTCAGATTAGATTGGCCTATTTTGCCATTTCAAATAAAACCAGAATTGAACATGAAGGTAACCGGTTTTACCTGTATCAGAAATGCCGTGCGATTAGATTATCCTGTGGTAGAGGCCATTACGTCCATCCTGCCCATTTGCGACGATTTTGTGGTAGCGGTGGGGAAATCATCGGATACTACCCTGGATCTTATCAAAAGCATTCCATCGGATAAGATAAGAATTATCGAAACCGTGTGGGACGACTCGCTGCGGGAAGGAGGACGGGTGCTGGCGGCAGAAACTGACAAAGCTTTTCAGGCCGTTCAGGCCGATGCCGACTGGGCTTTTTACATACAGGGCGACGAAGTGGTACACGAAAAGTACCTGGATACCATTTATAAGGCCATGCAACAGTATAAAGACTATAAAATGATAGATGGCTTACTATTCAACTATCTGCATTTTTATGGTTCTTATGATTATGTAGGCAAATCGTACCGCTGGTACCGAAGAGAAATGCGGGTAATCAGGAATAATAAAAACATCTATTCTTACCGCGATGCCCAAAGTTTCCGGAAAGATGACCACAAAAAACTCAATGTTAAACTAATTGACGCCTACGTATACCACTATGGCTGGGCGCGCAATCCGGATGCCATGCAACGCAAACGGGAACATTTCCTGCGCATGTACCACGACGATTCGTGGATGGAGAAAAATATTTACCAGGCAGAAAAATTCAATTATTCTCAGATAGATGCGCTCAACCGCTTCGAAGGCACCCACCCTGCTGTAATGAAGCAAAGAATCGCAGCTAAAAACTGGTATTTCGACCACGATCTTTCTTATAACCGTTTCGGCCTGAAAGATACGTTCAAAAGTATAGTGGAAAAACTGACTGGCTACCGGGTTGGTGAATTTAAAAACTACAAAATTATCTGATCTTCCGCTCAACGCATTAGCGAAAATTCTTCCATTACTTTATAAATAGCCCCTTTTGGCGTTAACGTTGATTCCCATAAAGTAAGCCGCGTTACCGGCATAGGACCGGAAACAGATAAATCGGGAAATTTCACCAACTGAGGGCTTTTTAAATACCTGAAACGGGCCAGGGTTACGTGTATTTTTGGTTCTTTGAAAGAGTTTTTGGTTTCGTCTGCCAGTCCGCGAATTTCCTGAACCAACTTTGTAAACGATTCGTGAGGTGCGAACTGCCCCCAAATCATCCTGGGATTTCTTTTTGGTGCCAATAGAAATTTTTGAAAAACAAGCGAAAAAGCAGGTGTAGATTGAATAACAGGTATCAGGTGCAGAATCAAATCCTGTATGTAGGTTACGGGTACATCTCCGAAGAAATGAACAGTAATATGCCAGTTAGGTTCAGGCACCCACCTTACAGATCCCAACTCCTGATTTGCTACCTTCATTTCATTCAGAAATTCTATTATGTCAGCAGGCAGAGGTATGCCCAGAAACAATCTTTTTGTTTCCTCAGAATCTTTCATTTTAATAAATAATTATTCCATTTCCTGTACCAATTGCTGGTAAACTTTATACACATCGTTGCCAAAGCAGATAAAAATCACTCTTTCTATAGAAGAATTTTCTGTTAAAAATTGATGGGTTTCTTCCAGCGCGATGTGTGTGGCTGCTTGTACAGGATATCCGTACACACCGGCGCTAATCGCCGGAAAAGCTATGGTTTTAATATCATGTTCCACAGCAAGCGCCAGGCTATTTTTATAGCAATTTGCCAGCAGTTGAGGTTCATGATGATTGCCCCCCCGCCATACGGGTCCCACGGTATGGATTACATACAGGGCAGGCAGTTTAAAGCCCTTGGTAATTTTTGCCTTACCAGTTTTACACCCATGCAGTTTTCTGCAGGCTTCCAGCAATTCAGGTCCGGCAACACGGTGAATGGCACCGTCCACACCCCCGCCCCCCAGCAAGCTTTCATTGGCCGCATTCACAATGGCATCAACCGATAATTTGGTAATATCGCCCTGTTGTATTTCTATTCGTTCTGGTTTCATGGTTATACTGTTTAAGAATTTTAAATATAAATTTATAACACAAATATGGGCTCCAGGTTATATGGCGTTGGAGCAGTAGCAGCCAGGTCGTCGTTATTTCTCATTACTGGCTGGCAGTACCAACCAACGCCTGCTGTTTCAGCGAGTTTTTACTTATTTGCTTCAAAGAAAGCCTAAACTTAATTAGTTTTACATGTAATAAATTCTTTTACTTCCTAGTTTTAAACAAACTGTTAATGTGTAATTTTAATTCAAGAAACTCGTTGCTATAACAGTTGATTTTATTATGATCCTATAAAAAAATAAATACTTTTTAATGTCTATCATAGTCCAGGATCTCAGTAAAGTTTTTGGCAAACAAAAAGCCGTTGATCAGATTTCTTTTCAGGTGCGTCCAGGAGAAATTCTGGGTTTTTTAGGCCCGAATGGTGCCGGTAAATCCACTACCATGAAAATGGCTACCGGCTACCTGTCTCCTACCAGTGGCAATGTTGAAATATGCGGTTTTGATGTGATGGAAAATTCACTGGAAGTCCGCAAACATATTGGTTACCTTCCCGAACACAATCCGCTTTACCTGGATCTGTATGTACACGAATATTTGCGCTTTATCGGTTCTTTGCACGGTTTGCGCAGCATTGGGCTTAAATCGCGGGTTGCTGAAATGATACACCTATGCGGCCTCACCCGGGAGCAAAACAAAAAAATAGGCGCTTTGTCTAAAGGATACCGGCAACGGATTGGGTTAGCGCAGGCGCTCATTCACGATCCTCCTGTGCTGATTCTGGATGAACCTACCACTGGTTTGGATCCTAATCAGATAACCGAAATAAGACAACTCATCAAAAATGTTTGTCAGCGGAAAGCAGTGGTTTTTTCCACCCATATTATGCAGGAAGTACAAGCCCTGTGTCATCGGGTTCTCATTATCAATCAGGGAAAAATTGTAACGGATAGCACCCTGAAGGAACTGCAAAATAACGGGCAGGTACAGGCATCAGGTTTTGAAATAGAACTGGAGTTCGCTCGGACCGTAAACGAACAGATTTTTTTGACTTTAAAAGAAATAAAGGACATCATACCGCTGTCAGGTAATAAATACCTGCTAAAAACAATAAAAAACAAACAGGATGAACGCCTAACAGAGTTACGGCATTTGTTATTTTCGCTGGCAGCCAAACACGACTTGCCTCTCATCGGCCTGCGGTTGGTCAACAGCAAATCTGATCCGCAGTCGCTGGAAGAAATTTTCAGAAAATTAACGGTCACAAATTCTTAACCGATCTCATTTATTTGATACCCCAACTGGAAGTATTGAATTGCATTTTTTATGATATATATTTTAAAAAAAGAACTCAACAGTTTTTTAAATTCACTGATCGCCTACGTTGTGATTGGCGTATTTCTTACCGGCATTGGGTTGCTGATGTGGGTATTTCCCGAAACCAGCGTACTGAATTATGGCTATGCGGATATGTCGACTTTGTTTTCGCTGGGCCCTTATGTACTGATGTTTCTGATTCCGGCCATTACCATGCGCAGCTTTTCCGAAGAAAAGAAAAGTGGTACCATGGAACTGCTGTTAACCCGTCCGGTTACCGATTCGCAAATCATTTTAGGTAAATACCTGGCTGATTTCCTGATCGTCATTTTTTCGCTGGTACCCACGCTAATCTATTATTATTCTATTTATCAACTGGGCAGTCCGACAGGTAACATAGATACTGCCGGCGTAATCGGTTCTTATATCGGTTTAATCCTGCTGGGAGCAACATTCACCGCAATAGGCATCTGGGCTTCATCGCTGAACGAAAACCAGATCATCGCTTTTATTATTGCTGTCTTTCTTTGTTTCATTTTTTATGAAGGGTTTTCGGCACTGGCGGCCATGGATATCTGGGGAAAATCAGCCTACCTGATTGAGCAGTTTGGTATTTCCTATCATTATCAGGCCATGAGCCGCGGGCTGATTGATTCCCGAAACCTTATTTATTTTTTTAGTGTCATCAGCTTTATGCTGATGCTCACCCAACTGGTTTTAGGAAGCCGAAAATGGTAAATATGTTCACACCGTGTAAACTCGATTTGATATGCAGGTAAGCAAGCCGGCACATAACCGTAGCAAAGAAATTTTTCAGAAAGATATTTCCAAACTGGTAATTGGTATTGTTGTGCTGTTGGCCATTAATATTTTTAGTAAAAATTATTTCTTCCGATTAGACCTTACCGAAGAAAAACGCTATTCGATTACCGACGCTACCAAAAATTTACTGGGTAACCTCGACAATGAAGTTGAAGTGCAGGTGTACCTTGCCGGCGATTTGCCTGCCGGCTTCCAGCGCCTGCAGCGCGGCATTCGTGAAATGCTCGACGAATTTGAAGTATATTCAAACGGCAATGTCCGGTATTCCTTTATCGATCCCATGCTGGCCGTTCCTAAAGAAGAGCGCAGGGATTTTATTATGGAACTGGGGAAAAAAGGTATTCAGCCCACCAATGTGTTTGATACCGAAAATGGAAAAAGAATCCAGAAATTACTGTTGCCCGGCGCACTCATCAACTATGAAGGAAAGCAGATAGGCGTCAACCTGCTCAATGGCGATCAAACGGCCGGTTCACAGGAAGCGCTTAACCAGTCTATCGAAAGGCTGGAATACGAACTGGTCACAGCGATTGGTAAGCTCACCATTGTGAATAAACCAAAAGTTGGCCTTGTTACCGGACATGGTGAACTAACACAAACTGAAACCGCCGGACTGGTGCAGGACCTGTCGGAATATTATGATTTACACACCATTGACCTGCCGCGAAGCACAACCCTGGATGGCTACGAAGCCATCCTGATTAACAAACCAACCAAGCCATTCTCGGAGCAGGATAAATTTAAAGTAGATCAGTTTATTATGAAGGGCGGCAAGGTTTTGTTTTTTATCGACAAACTTCAGGTCAATATGGATAGCCTGCAGGCCGGAGGCACCGTTGCCCTACCCTATAACTTAAACCTGGAAGACCAGCTTTTTCACTACGGCATACGCGTTAACAACGATCTGATTCAGGATATGAAGTGTGCCAAGTACCCGGTGGTGGTGGGTAATGTGGGCAATCAGCCACAGATTGTACCTTTACCCTGGGCTTTTTTCCCCTTAGTAAATAATTATGCCGATCATCCTATCGTGAAAAACCTGGATGTAACCTACCTGCGATTTACCAATTCAATAGATACCGTAAAAGCCGAAGGCATTCTCAAGACCCCCCTGATTTATACATCGCCTTATACGCGGAAATTAGCGAATCCGGTATTGGTCGACCTGAATGAATTAAGAGATCCGCCCAAACCGGAATTGTTTACCGGCGGCGAGCATGCCGTAGCCTATCTGCTGGAAGGTTCTTTTTCTTCCCTGTTCAGAAACCGGGTTTTACCGCAGGGCGCCCATCAGTCCGAATTTCAGGAACAGGGCATTCCTTCTAAAATTCTGGTTTGTTCCGATGGTGATATTCTTGCCAATGAAATCAATCCGCAAAACGGAAATCCTTACCCGTTGGGTTATGAACCTTTTACAAAAAGAAATTTCGCCAACAAAGATTTTATCAATAATGCGCTGGCTTACCTAACAGACGCGCAGGGAATTATTAATGCCAGGGCAAAAGAAATTAAAATCAGGCCGCTCGATCCGGTTAAAGTTGACGAAGAAAGAGTAATGTGGCAGTTTATTAATTTACTGCTCCCACTCATTCTGATTACCGTGTACGGGTTGATACGCTATTACTTTCGTAAGCGGAAATTTTCTATAAAAATCAAGTAAAAAATATTTAGAATAATGAAATCAATCGAGTATTTTCCGTTACAATTTCAGCTCCGTTACAATTATCAATTAAGTAGTATGTACAAGCGTAGCATTTTTTATTCCCTGCTGATAGGAGCTGAGATTCTGATTGGTTGTGTTGATTATTTTGCTGGCCCAATTGTGGTATTTTCCATTTTTTATGCTATTCCCATTATTGCCATTACTTATTACGAAAACAAACGATATGGCATCATAGCCAGTATATTTTCAAGCGCTATTGCCGCCTGGATCGACTATCTGGGGATTGTAAATCTGTTAGAAAATCAAATAATTATTACCATTACCTGGAATTTCTTTTCCCGTTTGTCGCTTTTTGTAATCATTACCTATTTGATTGACCTTTTGAAAAAAAGAATTATGAAGGAAAAGCGGGTAGCTGAAATGCAAAAACAATTGGTAAAGGAAATCCATCACCGCTTATCCAATAACATTGCTACTACCATTGGGTTTTTGAATTTACAGATGTTAAATGATAAAACCAGTACAGAATATTTAATGCCAGTGGAACGGCGACTTGCCGCCATGTTGAATATTCATAAAAACCTGTACCGCCAAACCGAATTGGTAATTAAACTGGAAGAATACCTGGAAGAACTGGTGGACTCATTTTCTGAAACGTATCAGTTAGAAAATGATAACATTAGGATAGAATTAGACTGTGACCACATCAAACTGGACGATGTAAAAGCGCAGACCATCGGCTTATTGATTAATGAGCTTCTGATTAACTCAAAAAAATATGCTTTTTCAGAACAAAACAGGGGTATTATTAAAATTCATGTTCATTTGCAGGATCGGAATTTACAAATTGTTTACCAGGATAACGGCATTGGTTTTGATTATGAGGTAATACAACAAAATCCTAACAAAGGAATTGGATTAAACCTGATAGAAAATTTTTCTGCTCAGTTGAAAGCCACCAAAACGTATAAAAACGAAAATGGTGTCTATTTCCATTTTAAAATCCCCATCAGGTAAATTTTACTTCATTACACCTCTTTCCTGAGAATTTCCAATGGAGGTTTATTCAGTACCGATCTGCTGGTGGCAATTCCAATGATGATGGTCAGGCCGGTAATAATTAAATAAGTAACCAACAAAGGTGCCCAGGCAGGTGTGAAATTAATTTCGAAGCTGAATTTTGCCAGTCCGAAACTGCCTGCCAGCCCTATCAATACGCCGGTAAGCGAGGCCAGGCTTCCCAGAAAAAAATACTCCAGGGTAGCCATGCTCAGAATTTGCTTTCTGCTGGCCCCCAGGGTTCGCAGCAGTACACTTTCCTGAATGCGTTGGTATTTGCTTAAAATAACAGATCCGATCAGCACAATCAGACCGGTAATCATGCTGAACAAGGCCATAAACTGGATTACAAAAGAAATTTTCCCTAATATCTCATCTACCGTTTTCAGAATTAGTTTAAGATCGATAATAGAGACATTTGGAAAAGCTTTTACCACGGCCTGCTGAAAATTGGCAGCTACCTGATCGGAATTTACCTTGGTAATAATCACATGGAATTTCGGGGCGTTTTCTAATACACCGGTAGGAAACAACACCAGAAAATTAGTTTGTATGCGTCGCCAGTCTACGTTCCGGAAACTGCCCACAAATGTTTTCAGAATTACACCCTGCACATTAAAAGATACCGGGTCACCGATATCTACCTGCATGGAATTGGCCAGTCCTTCTTCCAGCGAAACAAAAATACTATCGCCCCCTGAGTTTGCGGTAGGTATCCATTTTCCTTTCGTAATTTCTTCCGAATCAATTAACGAGTCCCGGTATGTAACCCGGTATTCTCTGTTCAAAACCCACCGCGATACACGCGAACTGGTGTCTTTTTTTATGGCTTCTACCGTTTGGTTTCTAATGCTGGTTAACCGCATCGTAACGATGGGTACTTGCTGAATAAGCGGCAAACCGAACTGTTCTGTGATGGAAGCCACCTGATTGACCTGGTTGGTCTGTATGTCGAACAGCACCATATTGGGCTGGTTATTACTGCCGGAAATTTCTACTTCACTTAGCAAAGTCCGCTGTACAAAATACAAAGTGCTGATCAGGGCAGTTCCCAGACCAATGGCCACAATCAGGATCAGGGTTTGGTTGTTGGGCCGGTAAAGGTTGGCCAAACTCTGTCGCCAGATAAAGCTCCAGGAAACCGGAAAAAACTTTCTTACCAGCCACATCATGCCTTTGGCTACACCGGCTAAAATAAAAAAAGCCAGCAGCACCCCACCTGTAAAAAAAAGTGTGTCTTTGAAATTTCTTAGCTGTAAAAAGGCAAAACCACCAATAAGCAGGAGAATTGCTAAGTACACGCCGTATTTCACCACATCCTCTTTACCCGTTTCTACCTCAGCGGAAGTCCTGAAAATGGCTAATGGCGAAACTTTCCGTACAGAAAGCAAAGGCAGCAGGGCAAACAATACCGAAATAAACAAGCCAATCAGTATACCCTCGAAAATAGCACGCCAGGAAATAGACAGGGAAACCGCTACAGGAAGAAAATCTGAAAAAATTATCGGTAGAAAATACTGAATAACAGATCCTAATATGGCTCCAATTATGGATCCTAGCAGCCCCATGGTTGCGATTTGAATGAGAAAAATAGCAAATGTCTGTTTTCCTTTGGCACCCAGGCAGCGTAAAATAGCCACTGAAAGTAATTTCTCTTTGATATAAATATGAACCGAACTGGCTACACCCACACATCCCAGTAACAGCGCTACAAACGCTACCAGATTCAGAAAACCGGTTAAGTTCTCATAAGTATCTCCAATTTCGTTCTTCCGTTCTTCCACGGTATCGAAACGCAAATCTTCCTGCCGGAATGAGGATTCCATTTTTTCCATCATGCGTTCCACATCCACCCCTGCATCGAACTTAAAATAAGTTTTATAATTGATCCGACTGCCTTTTTGCAGCAAATTGGTTTGCTCCAGATATTGCATGGGAATGTATACGGGCGGCGCCACCGTAGTAGAAATTCCGGTTTGTCCGGGTACTTTACTGATTCTCCCCACAACCGGAAATGTAATTTCACCTACTTTGATAGAATCGCCTACAGCCGTATTGAATTGTAAAAGCAGGGTATTGTCGACAATAGCCGCTTTCCGATTTCTAAAATCCTGCCCTGCCAGCACCGGCTCGGTTTCTATGGCACCGTAATACGGATAATCTCCTTCCAATGCCTTTACCTGTACCAGTCGGGTACCGCCATTTTTGGGAAACAAAACCATAGAAGCAAAAGAAATTTCTTTAGATTGAATGCCTCCCAAAGAATCGAAAAGCGCTTTTTGCTGATCGTTGAAGGGTGCACGACTTTCTACTTCCAGGTCGGCGCCCAGTAGTTTTTTCGCTTCCGATTCAATATCGCGCTGCATGCTATCGCCAAAAGAATTAATAGCCACCAAAGCCGCGATTCCTAAGATAATACTGCTGATAAACAGTAATAATCGGGATTGATTGCGGCGACTGTCTCTCCAGGCCATGGTAAATAACCAATGGGTCATAGTTCTTTTCTTTAACTAGTTATTACGTCCGTTCATCACCGTGGCCACATTCGCGCGGTCGGCTACAATGCGGCCACCTTTTAACTGAATGGTGCGTTGTGTTTTTTCAGCCAGTTCCATATCGTGGGTAACAATTACCAGGGTAGTTCCGGCTTCGCGGTTCAAATCGAATATGAGCTGAACCACACTGCTTCCGGTTTCCTCGTCCAGATTTCCGGTAGGTTCATCGGCGAACAGTATTTTCGGACTATTAGAAAATGCCCGGGCCAGGCAAATCCGCTGTTGTTCTCCTCCGGAAAGCTGAGAAGGATAATGATGTTTCCGGTTGGTAAGCCCGACTTTATCCAGCAGGTCCATGGCACGGATCGCCGCGTTTTTTTCTCCCCTCAATTCCAGCGGCACCATAATATTTTCCAAAGCCGTAAGTGTGGGCATCAGGTTAAAATTCTGAAAAATAAAACCCACATACATGTTTCTGATCGTAGCCCTCCGATCTTCATTCAGGTCGTCCAGTTGGATTCCGTTCAGATAAATAGATCCGGAAGTAGCCCGGTCTAGTCCTGCACATAACCCCAATAAAGTTGTTTTTCCACTACCAGAGGGGCCAACAATGGCGAAAGTACTGCCTTCTTCAATAGAAAAATTAATATGATCCAGCACGGTCAGGGTTTTATCGGCACTTGGGTAAGATTTATGGAGACTTTTTACTTCTAAAATAGTGGACATTCGCAAAATTAATTTGTAGGGTAATAATTTAATTAAACTGAACTAGCCGAAAGAAGTTTCCGTATTTTTAACAGTATACCGTTTATGAGTTACTATATTTAGTTCAGATACTTGTACAGTCGTTTATTAAAACACAATATTGTAGGCTACCATTATGAAAAAATCTTCTGCTCACAAGCGTATTACCAAGTTTAGCGGTTCCCTTTTATCTGTAGAATAAAAATTATAAACATATGAAATCTATATTTTTATGGCCAGCCATTTATTTTTTGCTTATCATGGCGCTGTTTTCCTGTTCAGGGAATGAACAAAACAACCACACAGTTTCATCAAATAAGGAATCTGCCCAGGTTCCTCAGGAGTCTGACACGGTGCCGGATCGTGAAAATGATACGCCGGTAATACTTTTCTTTGGAAACAGTCTTACCGCAGGTTATGGTCTGGATGATCCCGATGACGCGTTTCCAGGATTAATTCAGGATAAACTGGATTCTCTGGGCTATCACTATCTGGTGGTAAATGCTGGTTTAAGTGGTGAAACCACCGCCAGTGGCAATAACCGGATAGACTGGGTATTGGAAAACCAGCCCATTGATATATTTGTACTGGAACTGGGCGCTAATGATGGTTTAAGAGGAATTAGTCCGCTCGAAACGCAACGAAATTTAGAGCAAATGATCGATAAGGTAAGGAAAAAATCCCCTGACGCGAAAATTATTCTGGCAG
This sequence comes from Cyclobacteriaceae bacterium, assembly GCA_041745535.1. Classification (GTDB taxonomy): domain Bacteria; phylum Bacteroidota; class Bacteroidia; order Cytophagales; family Cyclobacteriaceae; genus JBGTIS01. The sequence continues at coordinate 12,695 of JBGTIS010000044.1, forward strand.
GCATGGAGGCTCCACCCAATATGGGTCCTGAATTTACCAGTCAGTTCCGACTGGTTTTTAAGGAAATAGCCCAAGAAAAAGAAATTTCTCTCATCCCTTTTTTATTGGCTAATGTGGCTGGCGAAAAAGAATTGAACCAGGGTGATGGTATCCATCCCACTGAAAAAGGAAATCAGATTGTGGCGGAAAATGTGTGGAAGGTATTAAAAGATAAGTTAGAACCGGCATCTTAAGGCCAGGTTCTAACTTATTCCCTTGTTTTCAGTATTTAAATTATGACCGGATGTGCGCAATACCATTCAGTTCTGTATCCACTTTGATTACACCATCTTCCTTAAAAATCCATTTAAACCCATAATCGTAATTACCGGCTGTAATGTAATACTTAATGGCCAGATCGGTAGCTCTTCTTGAATGGTTTTCATGGCGCCACAATACACCGCCATCTTCCTCAAACACCGCAATGGCACTATCAGATAAAATGGGACTGCCATAGTCGTTATGCAAAATAGCAGGCAAATACGTGGCATTTTCAGGCGCGTCGGCACCCGCTGTTAAGGGGCGCGCTTCCTTCTGGAAAAGTCTGCATTCACCGGCATCGAAATAGTTGTTAGAGGCATTCAGCAAATCGGGCTAACCATAGTTTACTACCATTTCGGAAAGCCCACCCCAGTACATAATGTAACGCCATTTGTCCTGCGCATGATCAAAGTATTGCACGTCATAAATTACCAGTCCTTCGCGGTTGTGGATACCAAAGCGAAACTTCCAGAACGGGGAAATCACCTGATTGCCTTCAATGCGATAGTTAGTACCTTCGGGCTGGGTAATTACCACCGGTTTCGGAGCCGCTAAATTCGGCTTCAGCGAATCGCCATTAAAATAATGCACAGCCACTGGTTCCGACCAGCCTTTTCCCTGATCAATCACTTTCAATACTTTCCGGTCAGTAATATCCACAAAGGCATAAATTCCACCAATGGGCACGTGGCTCAGCTTTTTGTTTTTATATACCGGCGACACAATCTTTTCACGATTTCCCATTGGGGCCAGACCCAGATCGGCAGCATAGTTACCATAGCTCGCCTTTACAGAATCCGGATTAATACCTCTTTTTTCCAAAGCGGTATAGGTTAAACGCATTTAAATATAGTAAGAAAAAATAGTGCGGTTAACTTTGCTGTATGGAATCGCAAAAGTTTTTTGATAGCGTACCGGATTTTAGGATCAACCGACGTAAGAAGCATTAATTAGTAGATATATTAGTAATTGCCCTATGTGCCATGGTAAGCGGGGCAGACGATTTTGAAGAGATAGAAACCTATGGAAGGCGAAAGGAGTCTTTCTTGAGAGGCTTCCTGGAACTGCCGAATGGCATTCCCTCCCATGACACAGCGCGGCTGCCGCATTTAACCGGGTGTTCAAGTATATGGACAAGGAAGCGTTTGGTGGCTGCTTGTACCGCTGGTCTAAAGAACCGCTAAACTTTGTTAATACTAACATCACCCAGATTAATGTGGACGGCAAGGTACTTCGGGGCACCGCTAAGTCTGGGTTTAAGAAGAGTGGGCTGTGCATCGTTAGTGCTTGGATAGCCGAGCATCACCTGACAGTAGGGCAACAAAAAGTGGATAGCCACCGTGGCCCGGCAAAAGTAACGAAAAAACCGCTATTCCTGAGTTGTTGAAGTCATTAGACTTACAAGGCACTCTGGTAAGCAGTAATGCGGCAGGCTGCCAATTGAAGAATGCTGATTTGATTACTGGAAAAGGCGGGGATTATATAATAGCCATCAAAAAGGACCATAAACATATCTATGAGCAAATTAGTGACTGGATGATGAAAAGAAAAGCAATCTTGCCAGTTGATCACTGGACAGACTTTGGCAGTGGCCGGATTGAGCAAAGAAGCTGTTATATGGAAAGGCACTTGGAACTATTAGATGACTTATCGGACTGGGGGCATCTCAAATCGATAGCCATGATAGACAGCAAGTGTGAAAAAGATGGAAAGGTCAGCCAAGAAACCAGGTTTTATTTAAGTAGCTTAGAAACGACAGCTAAAGAGTTTAACCGCTTGGCGAGAAATCATTGGAGTATTGAAAACCAGCTTCACTGGAGGTTGGATGTGGTTTTTCGGGAAGATACTTGCCGAACAAAAACCGGAAATACCGCTGAAAATATGGCAACGGCCCGTAAATTAGCCTTACAACTGCTTACCCAGGTGAAAGATAAAGAAAGTATGAAGAATAGGCGAAAAATAACCGGATGGGACCATAACTATCTGCTCAACATCCCGCGAAAGCTCACCAAATTTTAAATGCGTTTAACCTGAATATTTAAAAAACTTCCTGCGTAACTCAGGTTTTCTGTTTCTTTTTCTTGGCAGCCGGGAACAATACATTGTTCAGGATCAAACGGTACCCGGGAGAATTAGGATAAAGGTTCAAATCAGTTTCGGTTTCGCCTACGTTATGCCGGTAATCTTCCGGATCGTGGCCTCCATAGAATGTCCAGAAGCCTTTACCAAATTCACTATAAAGATATTTAGCTTCTTTAGCGGCTTTATTTTCTCCTAAAATTACCGCATCGGGCCGAATAAATTCTTTACGAAAAGCCGTAGTCTGCCCCATAAATCCTTTTACCACCCGGTCATGATTTTGGGTAAGCATGGTAGGAATGGGATCCCATTTGGCAGAAAATTCGAATAAAGTGAAATAATCATTAGCTTCGCTGATGCCCCGTTCGGCAATATTTACATCAATATTTGAAAATTCGTATTCCCAGGGATTTCTTTCCAGCGTAAAGTTGATGAAAGCAAACGTATTAGTGAAGTTTAAATTTTCCTGTGCGTTCGGATCAGCCGGGTCACCATCGTACATCGACTCGCAGATGTCCACCCCATCGGCAGCAAGCGCGATATCATAGGTATCAGTTGCTGAACACATGGCAAACATAAAACCCCCACCCGATACAAATTCTCTTATTTTTTTCGCTACAGCCAGTTTTAACTCCGAAACTTTAGCAATCCCATGTTTCCGGGCGGTTTCTTCCTGCTCTCTCTGTTTTTCCTGATACCAGGGCATGTTGCGAAAAGCCCGGTAAAATTTACCATATTGTCCGGTAAAATCCTCATGATGCAGGTGCAGCCAATCGTATTCCGGAAGTTTGTCGTACATTACCTCATCGTCGTAAACCACATCGTAGGGAATTTCGGCATAGGTAAGGGCCAGGGTTACGGCATCGTCCCAGGGTTGGGCGGTTTTTGGTGAATATACCGCGATTTTGGGCACCTGCTCCAGTTTCATCAGATCCATATTAGACGAAGGGCTGGCGATTACGCTTACAATCTGGTTCGATTGCGCATCTGAGATTACCTCATAGCTCACACCACGTACTACCAGTTCATTCTCAAATTTCTGATAATATTTAACCATAAAGCTTCCGCCCCGGTAATTTAATAACCAGTCAACCTCAATGTTATTATCTAAAATCCAATAAGTAATTCCATATGCCTTCAGATGATTGGTCTGTTTTTTATCCATTGGAATAATAATATAGGAGGCAAAACTCCGCACGCTTATCAATACTAAAATCAGGATACAAAATGCTTTTTTCATATTCGCCTTTTCTTTTATTTCGTTTCAACACAATCAGGAATCAACCGCTGCTAACCCGCAAACCCTAATCTTTTATTAAAGTACGATATTTAAAGTAAATATTATATTATTTAGGTATTAAATTAAATATCAGCCCAATTGTTTATTTTTTTATAGCCAAAATTCACAATAGAAAATAATATTATACTTTAATTTAATAGTTTTAGTAGATTTGTCCACATAACATAGCTCATTCAATTTATTTATAAACCTATATTTTTAATATGGCCTTTGATATAGACATGATCAGAAGCGTGTATGCTCAAATGGGTTCACGCATAGAAAAAGCAAGAAAAACATTGGGTCGCCCCTTGACCTTCACTGAAAAAATATTATACGCGCATCTTTATCAGGCAGATGCTACAGAAGCATACGAAAGAGGTAAGTCGTATGTTGACTTCGCGCCCGACCGGGTAGCTATGCAGGATGCCACTGCCCAGATGGCACTTTTACAATTTATGCAGGCTGGAAAAGCCCAAACAGCCGTTCCTTCCACGGTTCATTGCGACCACCTGATTCAGGCCAAAGTGGGTGCGGAAGCTGATCTTAAATCCGCGATTAACACCAACAAGGAAGTGTATGACTTCCTTTCTTCTGTTTCTAACAAATATGGTATTGGCTTCTGGAAACCTGGCGCTGGTATTATCCACCAGGTTGTGCTTGAGAATTACGCATTTCCCGGTGGTATGATGATCGGAACCGATTCGCATACGCCGAATGCCGGTGGTTTGGGCATGGTAGCCATTGGCGTAGGTGGTGCTGATGCGGTAGATGTAATGGCAGGCATGGCCTGGGAATTGAAATTCCCAAAACTAATTGGTATAAAATTAACCGGTAAATTAAGCGGCTGGACCTCCTCTAAAGATGTGATCCTGAAAGTAGCCGGCATCTTAACGGTAAAAGGGGGCACCGGCGCTATTGTGGAATATTTTGGCGAAGGAGCCGACGCCCTTTCCTGTACCGGAAAAGGTACCATCTGTAACATGGGTGCCGAAATTGGTGCTACCACCTCTTTGTTCTGGTATGGCGACAAAATGAAGGAATACCTGATGGCCACCGAACGAGCCGATGTAGCTGAAGCGGCCGAAAAAGTTCGAGAACACCTGAGAGCCGATCCTGAAATACTGGATGCTCCTGAAAAGTATTACGACCAGGTAATCGAAATCAACCTTTCGGAACTGGAACCGCATGTGAACGGACCTTTTACCCCAGACCTGGCCTGGCCCATCTCCAAGTTGGCCGAAGCTGTAAAAGAACACGGATGGCCGGAAGAAATTGAAGTAGGGCTGATTGGCTCCTGTACCAACTCTTCTTACGAAGATATTACCCGTGCTGCCTCCATTGCCCAGCAGGCTATAGACAAAAACCTGAAGGCCAAATCAGAATATACCATTACCCCAGGATCGGAGTTGGTGCGCTATACTACGGATCGCGATGGATTGCTGGATACTTTTAATAAAATGGGCGGCGTGGTGCTTGCCAATGCCTGTGGCCCTTGTATCGGGCAGTGGGCACGCCATAGCGACGACCCGAATCGTAAAAACACCATCGTAACATCTTTCAACAGAAATTTCGCCAAGCGAAACGATGGCAACCCGAATACGCATTCGTTTGTTACCTCACCGGAGCTAACCACTGCGCTGGCCATTGCAGGCAGGCTCAGCTTCAATCCGCTTACCGATAAACTGACGAATGAAGATGGAGAAGAGGTAATGCTGGAAGAACCGAAGGGCATTGAACTTCCGCCCAGAGGTTTCGCGGTAGAAGATGCCGGTTTCCAGGCTCCTGCGGAAGATGGCAGCAAAGTAAATGTGGCTGTAGAACCTGATTCGGAAAGATTGCAACTGCTGGATCCGTTTGCAGCCTGGGATGGTAAAAACATTACCGGCATGCGCTTACTATTGAAAGCCTACGGAAAATGTACTACCGATCATATTTCAATGGCTGGGCCGTGGCTGCGCTTCAGAGGGCATCTCGACAATATTTCCAACAACTGTTTTATAGGTGCTATTAATGCTTTTAATAAAGAAGCTAATAAAGTAAAAAACCTGATTACCGGCGAATATGGTGCCGTACCCGATACACAAAGAGTGTATAAGGCCAAAGGCATTCCCACTATTGTAGTGGGCGACGACAACTACGGAGAAGGTTCATCCAGAGAACATGCCGCGATGGAACCCCGGCATTTGGGCGTAAGAATTATTCTGGTAAAATCGTTTGCCCGAATTCACGAAACCAATCTGAAGAAACAGGGCATGCTGGCACTGACTTTTACTGAGCCTGAAGATTATGACAAGGTGAAGGAAGATGATGTGATTGAAACTGTGGATTTAGATCAGATGGCGCCCGGAAAACCTGTAACGCTTCGTTTCAAACATGCCGATGGCACTGAAGATGTAATTAAAACAAACCATACCTACAATGAAAATCAGTTGGAATGGTTCAAGGCGGGTTCTGCGCTGAATCTGATAAAATTAAAAGGAAAGGGATAACTTTCTTTGCCGAAGTAAAAAAAGAGTCATTCGCATAACTCTTTTTTTATGATGTCTTATGACAACGACTGATTGAAAATTTTCAGCAGTTTGTCTCTTGTAATTGGTTTTACCAGGTAGTCGGTAATTTCTGAAATGGCTTTGGCGCGATCAATATCCTGGTTATTCACCGAAGAGCTTACCATATACAAAGTAATTTTTTTTCCAATACCGGGCTTCAACAGTGTAAATTCTTCTAAAAAATCCCAGCCATCCATAATAGGCATATTGATATCAAGCAATATCACGTCGGGTAATTCGTCCGGATTATCCGACTTGCGCTGAAAAAATTCTATAGCCTCTTCCCCATCAGAAAAGAATAAAATTTTATTAACTAAATTGGTTCTTTCAATTTCAAATTTTACTGTGAACTGATAAACTTCATCATCGTCCACTATACAAACCGTATCTATTTTTTTCATAAATCCTGTCTTTTTCAGCAAATAAAATTATAAACTTAGTTCCAACATTAACCTCACTTTTTACTTTTATGGTTCCCCCAAGCGCTTCAATTTGATTTTTTGTTATAAATAAACCAATTCCCCTGGCGTTTTCGTTCCTGTGAAATGTTTTATTCATTCCAAATAGCTTATGCTTATGGCGTTTCAGGTCAATGCCTAACCCATTGTCCTTACAGGTTAGTTGAATTGTATTTTTAATTATTTTCGTTTCAAAATAGACTTCAGTAATTCTGTCTGACGACCTGTATTTTAACGAATTTGTTAACAAATTAAGTAAAATACTTTCTAAATATACCCGAGGATAGGAAATAGTTTCACATTGGGAAAAATTCCAGGTTATTTTTGCCTGCGACTCGAATATATGCCCGGATAAACTGTTGATAATTTCCTGTAGAATTTTATCAAAAAACAGTGGTTCTCGCTTCTTGTCAAGGTCCATTCGTATTTTTACCACCTCGGTTAGGTTACCTACGGTTTGGTCCAGCCGTTCCGCGACTTCTTTAAATTTTTGGATAAAAAACTCCTTTTTATCTGGATCAGTTTCGGTATCGTACAAATTCAGCAATACTTGCAAATTACCAACCGGCGAACGCAGGTTGTGTGAGGCGATATTGGCAAAGTCTTCTAGTTGCTTATTTCTGCCTGAAAGTTCGTCTTTCACTGCTTTTAGTTTGCTCACATGGTTTTGCAGCTTTAATTCCATTTTTTTCTGCTGGGTAATGTCTCTCGAAATGGTAAGCAGACTCATTACTTCCTGACCATTAATACCAAATTCGGGAACTACAGAGTTGGCATAAAAACGAAAGCCTTTATCCTGCTTTGGCAACATGGTTTCGTAAAACACTACTCTTTTGTCTACAATAGCTTCGTAAGCACGTTCTAAAAAAATAGCAATCAAGTCTTTGCGATAACCCAGTTCCTCCTGGGTTTTGCCAATATAAAAATCCGGTTGCTTACCTGTATAATGAACTACGGAATCACTGATGTATAGAATTCGCAAATCGGTATCAAAGCGAGTTATTACGTCAGGAATATGGTTAACCAGTGTTCTGAAGTGCTTTTCACTTTCCTCAAGTTTTGTCTTTGCGGCTTTTTTTTCTGTAATGTCATCTACAATCGCTACAAATTGTTTTTCTCCGTCCAATACTATTAGCTGCAAATTCACACTTACATCGTAGGTAGATCTATCCTTCCGCAGATGTTGGGTTTCAAATACCAGTTTATCAATTTCACCGTTCAATAGCGGTGTAACAAATTCTCTGAAATTTTCTTCCGGGTAGCCGGGAATTAAGTGAATGGGCGTTAGTGTTTTTAATTCTTCAGTAGTATATCCTGTATTGAGCCTTCCCCCTCGATTTACCATTTTGAATACCAAGGTTTGTGCCTCAAAAATATATATTTCGTTCAGAGACTGTTCTAAAATTTTACCAAATCCTGTTAAATTTTCCATATTCCTTCTAACAATTCTACGCTGATTTGAGCGAATCCCAATAATGGGGCGCTCTAAAATATGCTTTTTGAATGAAAATACTTTCGCGTAAACACATAATTTTTGTTTTCAGGATGGTAGAAGACCACAGAAAATGCGGAAAAAAAAGGCATTTCTGATAGTAGCGTTAAATTATTACATTCTAATTTTTCTCTCTACAGCCAGATATTATAATTTTACCCATATCTATATAAATTAAATTGAGAGTTTCCTGACATAATGAAAGTGAATGAGTATTTGAAAGAAAATTTTTAGCATCTTATTACCAGTGTTTATTATAAGGTTAAAAAATAATTTTCTTATTGGTAAGCCTTTAACATTTTTTTCAAAATATCCTGTGCGGCCTGCGCTATAATAGTTCCCGGACCAAATACACCCATAACACCAGCCTGATAAAGAAAGTCATAATCTTTTTTGGGAATCACTCCTCCGGCTATCACTTCGATATCTTCTCTGCCAATTTGAGCAAGTGCCGCTATTAGTTCGGGAATCAGTGTTTTATGGCCGCCAGCCAATGACGATACCCCGATTAGGTGTACATCATTTTCAGCAGCCTGGGTGGCTACTTCCTGTGGGGTTTGGAACAAAGGTCCGATATCTACATCAAAACCGAGATCGGCAAAACTGGTAGCGATAACTTTTGCGCCACGGTCGTGGCCATCCTGCCCAATTTTAGCTACCAGTATTCTGGGCCGCCTTCCATCCAATTTAGCAAACTGGTCGGATAAAGCACGGGCCGCTTTAAAATCCGCGTTATCGCCTACTTCTCCTGAATAAATGCCTGTTACTGCTTTGCTTTTGGGCTGATATCGTCCGAATTCTTTTTCCATAGCCAAAGAAATTTCACCCAAGGTAGCTCTTTTGCGGGCCGCGTCAATCACCAGTTCCAGAAGATTTTCTTTTTTGGTTTTTGCCCCCACCGTGAGAGCCGCTAATGCCTTTTCTACTTCCTGCTGATTTCTGCTTTTTCGCAAATGCGCTAATCGTTCAACCTGCTGCCGGCGAACCTGGGAATTATCTACCTCCAACAGTTCGAAAGCCTGATCCTCATCGCTGGTTTTAAACTGATTTACACCTACAATAATTTCCTGCTTGCTGTCAATTCTTGCCTGTTTTTTCGCCGCGGCTTCTTCAATTCTTAATTTAGGAACTCCCTTATTAATGGCCTTTGACATACCGCCCAATGCTTCTATTTCGCTGATGTGCACCATGGCTCTTTCTACTAACAACTGGGTCAGATTTTCTATATAATATGAACCACCCCATGGATCTACAGCATGGGTAATGTCCGTTTCTTTCTGTAGATAGAGCTGAGTATTGCGGGCAATACGCGCGGAAAAGTCGGTAGGCAACGCAATGGCTTCATCCAGCGAATTGGTGTGTAATGATTGGGTTCCTCCAAAAACGGCGGCCATGGCTTCGATACAGGTTCTTGTGACATTATTAAAAGGATCTTGCTCCGTCAGGCTGTAGCCGGAAGTCTGGCAGTGCGTGCGTAAGGCCATAGACTTAGGATTTTTTGGTTGAAAAGGCTGTAATAACTGGGCCCAAAGTAATCTGGCAGCTCTTAGTTTGGCTATTTCCATACAATAATTCATACCAATGGCCCAGAAAAAAGATATTCTGGGCGCAAAATCATCCACCGATAATCCGGTAGAAAGGCCGGCACGGATGTATTCCAGTCCATCGGATAAGGTATAGGCCAATTCCAGATCAGCAGGTGCGCCTGCTTCATGCATATGATAGCCACTCACGCTGATAGAATTAAACTTGGGCATGTGCCGGGAAGTGAAAGAGAATATATCAGCAATGATGCGCATAGAAGGTTCTGGCGGATAAATGAACGTATTGCGCACCATAAATTCTTTCAAAATATCATTTTGTATGGTGCCGGTTAGCTGCTCAGTACGTACGCCCTGTTCTTCGGCTGCTACAATATAAAAAGCCATAATGGGCAGCACGGCTCCGTTCATGGTCATGGAAACCGACATTTGGTCTAACGGAATACCGTCAAATAAAATTTTCATATCCTCAACCGAATCAATAGCTACACCGGCCTTTCCAACGTCGCCTTTTACACGCTGATGGTCCGAATCGTACCCCCGGTGTGTGGGTAAGTCGAAGGCTATAGACAAACCTTTCTGCCCGGCAGACAGATTACGCCGATAGAAAGCGTTGGATTCTTCCGCTGTTGAAAAGCCAGCGTATTGCCGGATGGTCCAGGGTTTTGAAAGGTACATCGATGCGTAAGGGCCCCGATGATAGGGCGGAAAGCCAGGAAGAAATTTTACATGCGCTAACCCATTCATATCTTCGGAAAAATAGTTTTCTTTTACCAGAATCTGTTCCGAAGTAGTCCATCCTGCTTTTTGCTGGGGCCGCTCTTTCTGACCAAAGCTACTGGTATCTTTTATGTCTATTCCTTTGAAATCGGGTTTCATGGGTTAATTTTTTAAATATTTTCTTCAATTCGAAAAGGCCGTAACAGCAAATCATTACTTTCTTTAATTTCTTTGTCAGGCACAATAGGTGCTGCTGTTGCTTCGCCTTCTGGTTTGTACTTATTTATTCCAATCAATACTTTTTTACCTTCCTTAACCTGCAACATCAAATTGTTCTTATTAGCTAAAATCTCTTTCCGGATGAAACCCGATTGGATACCCTGGATAAATCCTCCCTTTTCTTCCAGTTTCAGAAATAAAGCCCAGGCTTGCTCCATCAGCTGGTTGGTTAAATGATCAATAAAATAAGATCCTGCCACCGGATCGGCTACTTTACTGAAATAAGATTCATGCTCAAGAATATGTGAAATATTACGAAGCATTCTCCGGTCAAAACTTTCATTCACAGCACTTGCCGGGTCTGGATTTACTGTCAGAAAATTACAACCTCCTAACAAAGCGGCCATGGTTTCTGCTGTATTTCTGATCAGGTTGGTATGCCTATCCGTTGAAGATTGGTTCCATCGTGCCGGATGACCATGTATGAGAATCTGATGCGGAAATAATTTTGTTACGCCATAGGCTTTGGCCAGCTGACAGCATAAAAGTTTAAATGCCCTTATTTTCGCGATTTCGGTGATAAAATCGCTTCCCACACTGAATGCGAATTCCATTTGCCCAATCACATGATAAGGATCATGCCCCTGATCAGTTAATTCATCCAGATAAACTGTGGTTTTGCTCAAGGTGAAGGCCAATTCATGTACCTGATGCCCTCCCGCTTCCTGAAAAAGGCTTCCATCAATTACCATACTATGGAAGCCTGACTGAAAAACATTGTGCTTTAAAGCATTTGAAAGATATTTTATAGAATCGTCATAAGGAAAACCGGTGGTGGTCCAGTTTCCGATGGAATCGGCGTATAAAGAACCTCTTTTATTCTTTTCAAAATGATTTGCCATGAATTCGAGCAACGCAGGCAATTGACTTTCTTTTGGAATAAAGGACAGGCTACCCTGTTTTTGAATATTTTGAAGACAAGACAAAAGCAATTCCTTGTTATCTAATGGCCGAAGGTCATAAATAATACCGTCTGCCCCCTGGTTCAGTGCATGGGAAGCCTTCCTGAAATCTGATTCAGTTTCAGTAGTACTTATCCGGATGGTTTCTCTGAGTTCCCAGCCTTTGCCCAACAACATTTCCTTAAAAGCAACGTCTTTCAGATAGCCAATCTGGTTGCTATCATCTTCGGTGTAAAGCGGTTTAACCAAAGTTCTGGAAAAAGGGGTAATTTCTGATGCGGATAAAGAGCGCTCCAGCGTTTTCTTTACAGCTGATACCCACTGACTCGTATCGGGAGGAATAAATTCTGAATATTGTATCTGCTTTATTTTTTTGTTTGCCATATCATAAAAATAATAAAGTTTGACCTATTTACTTTTCTTATCAGGAGGAAAGCCATAATTTTGAAGATTATTTGAAAAAAAATTCCTGATGAAAAATTTCTATCAAAACATACGAAGGGTAAAGTACTGTACAACAGCATTTTATACAAGCGAATTATTCTAAATTCTAAAATACAGCAATGTATTTTTAGCAATTAAAACAGAATAATTTTGAAAGAATTAACGCAAAATCCAAAGATGATTTTTTTTCTATTATATCAAGTAAAATACCATTTTTTTATTAATTATTTTTTTATAAAATTTGTTTCTCCCTGCATATATTCAGTACTTTCCGGGTCTGTAGTATGCCATCCAAATAATTGTGAAACTACCTGGTGGGCAGACAATGTCTACTTATCCTAAAATACGTTGTTGCATGCAATCTGACCATGAAATAGTGTGGAATAATTGTCTTCAAATAATTAGGGATAATGTAGGTGATCAAAGCTACAAAACCTGGTTTGCCCCCATAAAACCGGTTAGGCTCCAGAATAAAGTTTTGACCATCCAAGTCCCCAGCCAATTCTTTTATGAATGGCTGGAAGAGCATTATGTCTTTTTATTACGACAGGCCATTGATGCCGTTATCGGAAACGAGGGGCGCCTGGAATACTCTATTGTGGTAGATACGGGCAATGCGCAACACAAACCGGTTTCTATTAGTTTGCCTACTGCCAAAACAGGCCCTCTGGAAAAACGCGCGGCGCATAACCGGGCAGATATGGATCGGGTAGATGATTATGACGGTCCGTTCTCATTCAAAAATATCGACCGGCTTAAAATAGAATCTCACCTTAATCAGCATTATAGTTTTGAAACCTATGTGGAAGGTGATTGTAACCGGCTGGCCCGGTCGGCAGGGCTGGCGGTAGCTACTAAACCCGGGGTTACCTCTTTTAATCCACTCATGATATATGGTGGCGTTGGTTTGGGGAAAACCCACCTGGTACAGGCTATTGGTAATGAAATTAAAAAGCGAAGGGGCGAAAAGTTTGTACTGTATGTTTCTTCAGAGAAGTTTACCAGCCAGTTTATTGAAGCCTTAAAGAACAACAATGTTCAGAAATTCGCTAATTTTTACTTGCAGGTTGATGCCCTGATTCTGGATGATGTGCAATTTTTGGCAGGGAAAGAAAAAACTCAGGAAATATATTTCCATATTTTTAACCATTTGCACCAGTCCGGCAAACAAATTATCATGACCAGCGACTGTTCTCCACGCGACCTGAATGGATTAACGGATCGCCTGGTTTCCCGTTTTAAATGGGGGCTTACAGCCGACCTTCAAATTCCTGATTTTGAAACCAGGCTGGCCATTATTGAAACAAAGGCCCAGAACGATGGTATTGTGCTGCCCTATGATGTTGTAGAATATATCGCCTATAATGTGGATACCAATGTACGGGAACTGGAAGGCGTGCTCATTTCTCTTATCGCTAACTCTTCGCTGGCCAAACGGGCGATTGACCTGGAACTTACCAAACAGGTACTGAAGAATATTGTTCAGGGTTCAGAAAGCGAAGTAGGCATTGACCTGATTATTAAAACTGTTTCCGAATTTTATAATATTACAGTCAATGATCTGAAGTCAAAATCGCGCAAACAGGAAATTGTGTATGCCCGGCAAATAGCCATGTATTTTGCCAAAGAATATACCAAATATACCTTAAAAGCCATTGGATATCATTTTGGTAACCGCGACCATACCACCGTGATCCATGCCCTGCAATCGGTTCATGATTTAATGACCAGCAATTCGAGAGTAAATGAGGAAGTAGATACCATTAAAGGCAGGCTTAAAGGAAAGAAAACTCATTATTAAGCCTAAAAAAGGTTATGCTTTCACCAATTCAAACATGGTAATTTCGGGTAAAATTCCTATTCGGCCGGTAAAACCAATATAACCGAACCCCCTGTTCACATACAAATACTGCGGTCCGGTTTGGTATAAACCTGCCCATTGTTTATAAATGTATTGCGAGGGGCTCCATTTAAAGTTACCAACCTCAATTCCGAATTGAAAGCCGTGGGTATGGCCGGCAAAGGTTACATCAATATCAGAAAACTCGGGCCGAACCTGGGCATCCCAATGGCTGGGATCGTGAGAGAGCAATAATTTGGTCGCGGCATCTTCCGTACCCTGATAAGCCTTTTTCAGGTCGCCATGTTTAGAAAATTTTGTTCCCCAGTTTTCTATTCCGATAATGGCTATTTTATCACCATTAAGTTCAAGATATCGGTTTTCGTTCATCAGGATATCCCATCCCATTAGTTTATGCGCTTCAATAAGCGCCTGAAAATTTTGACGCCGGGCAGCTACAGAAGGCCACGACCGGTAGTCGCCATAATCGTGGTTACCAGTAGAGGAGAATACCCCTAATGGAGCGGATACCTTTTTAAAAACATCAAAATAATTGTTAATTTCAGATGATTCGTTATTCACCAGGTCACCCGTAAAAAAAACCACATCCGGTTTTTCCTGTAATAACATGTCAACGCCACCTTGCACTGCGGTTTTGTTGAAAAAACTGCCGGAATGAATATCTGACAACTGGGCCAGGCGAATACCATCGAACGAGGCAGGCAGATTCGGGAGGGCTATTTTTACCTTTCGTATTTTGTAGTCGTGCGCTCCTGATATAATACCAAACCCAAGGGTGGCAGCTGGTACCGCAACCGCAATCAGCGACGCTTTGGCCAGAAATTCAGACCGGGTAATATCGCCTCTGGAAGCTTCTGTTGTATTGGGAGCAGAAATGTTGGGCTGATTGGATGAAAATTGCTGCCAGGTCCATTTTCCTGCCCTAACCAAATCATCCACCATCAGAAAGAGAACGCCAAAAACCTTTGGAAAATAGTTTACAAAAAGCAGGGAAATGAATAAACTCTGAAACCAATGCGGCATAAGTTCCTTGCCACCAAGGTTATAAAACAAAAGGCCTGAAACCGATACAATGGTAATGGCCCAATAAACTGTAAAAATTATTTTTCTTGTATTGAGTGAAAACTGTTGTAGCGTAACTTTTAGCGCCTGAAAAATATACAGGTCGATTAAAACAAAAATTATTGCCAATACAAGTATTGTAATCATCTTATTCATCCTTCTGAAAATAAAGAGGCTCACCCGCATGTGCAGGTGAGCCATCCGTTAGCTCCTCACCAATGCTTCTTCTTTTTCCAATTCTCTTGAGATTCTGATTTTTGCTTCTTTGCGATTATCAAAGAACCTGATTTTAATTTTATCAACCAGCAGGTACATTACCGGGACTACTACCAACGTTAAAAACGTCGCAAATGTTAACCCAAAAATTACTGTCCAGGCCATAGGCCCCCAGAAATCGGCATTGGACCCGCCGTAATAAATTTGTGGATCAAAATCTGAAAACAAAGTAAAGAAGTTGATATTTAATCCAATCGCCAGCGGCACTAATCCCAGCACAGTAGTAATTGCTGTTAATAATACTGGGCGAAGTCTGGTTTTGCCACCAATGATAATACTGTTCAAAATTTCCTGATAAGGTAACAGTTCATCTTCTTTCACCCCTAATTCCGCCCTTCTTCGGGAACGGATCAGGTTGGTATAATCAATCAGCACAATGGCATTGTTTACCACCACACCCGCCAGCGATATAATGCCGATACCGGTCATAATGATCACAAAATTCATATCAAAAATTACCAGTCCCAGAAAAACACCGATGGTACTCAAAATTACCGATGCCATAATAATGAAAGGAGTGGAAAACGAGTTGAACTGTGCCACAATAATCAGGAAAATGGTCATAACAGCAATGAACAGTGCTTTTAACAGGAACATAAAAGATTTTTGCTGTTCTTCCTGCTCGCCGGTAAACCCAACTTCATAACCTGCGGGAATATCCATATTCCGCACTATGTCCTGAATTTGCTGATTAATTTCCGTAGCGTTATAGCCTTCCAATACGTTGGAATACAGGGTAATTACCCGGTCCATGTCTTTTCTTTTTACCGAACCATAGGTAGAAGAATATTTAAGATCTACAACTGAAGAAATCGGAATCTGCCGCTCCTCTCCAGCGTTATTCTTGAAAACGATTTTCTGGTTAATCAGGGCGCTGATGTCGTTGCGATACTTTTCGGCTAACCGCAACTGAATCGGATAATCATCTTCTCCTTCTTTATATTTTGAGACTTCCAAACCAAATATGGCGGTTCTAAGCTCTGAAGCGATGGTACGTGTGGATAACCCAAACCTTTGGGCTTTATCACGGTCAATATCCACCAAAAGCTCAGGATTCCCGGTTTCCAGATCAGATTTCAGTTCTTCAATACCCGGAATATCCGCATCCTGAATGGTGCTTTGAACCCGGTTTGACAAAGCGATCAGTTTTTCATAGTTTTCCCCTTTAATTTCAATGTTAATGGGTTTCCCTACCGGCGGACCGTTCTGATCTTTATCAACTGTAATTTCAACCCCAGGGTATTGTTCTACCATTTTTCTGATATCTTCCAGAATGGCTGCCGTGGATATTCCCTGCCGGTACTCGTAATCAACAAATGAAACACTAATCCGCGACTTGTTGGGCGTATTCCCTGGACTCGCTCCTTCCGAAGGATCATTCGCGTTTTCACCCACCTGGGTAATTACCGCTTCTACGATGGAATCTTTAGGTTGCAACAATTCAAATATCCTTTCTTCAATATTGGCAGTTAAAGTATTGGTAGCCTCAATATCGGTTCCAATCGGTTTTTCAACAAAAACGTTAATGCTATTGGGTTCGTTATTTGGGAAAAACTCTACCTGTGGTTGCTTAATTACCACCAACACCAATGAAAAGAATAATAACAGCACGGTTCCAAAGAAAATAAAATATGGCATTTTTCCGCTTAATGAAAATGACATTAGTCGCGAATACGAATTCTCTAACCAGGAAAGGAAGCGTGCCTGAAACCATTTAATGGCCGGTATAATGGCAAATATATAAACCGGAATCAGGATAGCTGTGAGCATCAGCAAATTGGCCGGAGTAAAGGCCTTCATCAGGTAGAATAAGATGGCAAGCCCAGCCATAATACCAGCTACTATCATTCGTTTTCTTTTGGTGCTCCGGGTCAGTTTACCTTCCAGTTTCATGTACATTGCCGCCAGCACCGGATTAATGACCAAAGCCACAAACAGCGAACAGGATAATACAATGATGAGGGTAATGGGCAAATAGCGCATAAACTGACCAATGAGTCCGCCCCAGAATGCCAGCGGCAAAAAGGCAGCTAAAGTGGTAGCAGTAGAGGTAATAATGGGTAAGGCTACCTCTCCCACGCCTTCTTTGGCGGCCCGAACCGGTGAATAACCTTCCTGCATCAGTCTATAGGTGTTTTCAATCACCACAATGCCGTTATCAACCAGCATACCCAGCGCTAAAATCAAAGAAAACAATACCATCATGTTAATGGTGATTCCCAGAAAACTCAGCACCATGAACGACATCAACATGGAAAGTGGGATGGCGATACCCACAAACAGCGCATTGCGCAGATTGAGAAAGAACATCAGGATCAACACCACCAGAATTACCCCTGAAATAATACTGTTTTCCAGGTTATCGATCTGCGAACGCGTCGTTTTTGACTGATCGTTGGTAATTACCAATTCAAGATCTGCCGGAAACCTGTTTTCTTTGGCTTTATCTATAATTAATTTAATTCTATCTGCAGCCTCAATCAGGTTCTGTCCTCTTCGTTTTACCACACCCAGAGTAACCACTGGATTTTCGTTCATGCGGGCATAGCTGCCACGGTCTTCATACGTATCGGCCACGCTAGCCACATCGCGTACATATACTATATTTCCCTCTTCGTGCTTTACGATTACATCTTCAATTTGCCTTGCGTTTTCAAATTCACCGGCTACCCGCAACGACCGCCTGAATTTGTCGGTTTTAATATCGCCTCCGGAAATAGTTACGTTTTCAGCGGCAATGGCACTTTGAATATCAGAGAACGCGACGCCACGGGCTTCCATTTTGTACGGATCGGCATTCACCTGAATTTCTCTTTCCAGCAAACCACTGATATTGGCTTCCTGAATCTGAGAAAGGGCTTCTATTTCATCCTGTAGGTATTCGGCATATTCTTTCAGTTCGTTATTGCTATAATCGCCTGAAATGTTAATATACATAATCGGAAGATCCTGAAGGTTAATCTCAAAAACGTTAGGATCCTGATCCAGGTCAGTGGGCAACTCCCTTTTGGCTTTATCCACGGCATCTTTCACATCCTGCAAAGCCTTGGTAAGGTCTACTTCCGGAATAAACTCAACAATAATAGTGGAATAATCCTGCAAAGAAGTAGAATTTACCTTATCTATTCCGTTGAGTCCTTTGATCTCTTTTTCAATAGGACGTGTTATCAAATTCTCAATATCTACCGGCGAGTTACCCGGATATGAGGTTCCCACATAAATGGTAGGAAATACTACCTCAGGAAAACTTTCCTTGGGCATCGAGATATAAGAGGTAATCCCCAGCACCGCGATAATAAAGGTAAGGATGATTACGCTGGTGCGGTTATTAACCGATACAGAACTTAATCCAAATTCTCTGGTTATCTGTTTATTGTTATCTTGGCTCATTTCTGTTTATTTGATTGAATGGTAAAATGAACTACTTGGCGGACATAGCCCCGGTAACATTATTTTGGTCGGCAAGTTTCACCGCTACCCCTTCACTCACTTCGCGGTAACCTTCGTTAATTACTACTTCGCCAGGTTGCAAACCTGATTTAATCATGGTTTTGCTGCTATAAGTCATTCCTCTTTCTACGCGTTTTTTCTCCGCGATCAGGTCTTCACCGTCTTTTTTGGCGGTATATACATAATCACCTCTGTTATCGCTTTGAATAAGGTTAGAAGGTAACACAACAGAGTTAGGTGCTTCAAAATCTTTTATTTTCAATACTGCCAAAAGATTCGGACGCAATAAATTTTCATCATTTGGCAATTTTACTTCTACTTCAAAAGTGCGGTTATTCGGGTTAATGACCTGCCCTACCGAACCAATAGTAGATTTGATGGTTTTGTTCAGTGATGGAAAGTTTACCTCAACAGAATCGCCCCGGTTAAACTGACCCAGATACGATTCGGAAACATCAGCCAGAATATACATATCTTCCAGGCTTACCAGCCTTAACAATGGCACTCCGGGTTGGGCAGTCTCGCCTTCTTTAATAATTACCTCATCTATTGTACCGCCAAACGGCGCGTAAATAAAATAATTGTTCAACTGCGACTGGGCTGATGATATTCTTCTTTCCAGCGATTCTACGTTGTTTTTCGACTCCAGATACTGCATTTCGGTGCCAATTTTCTTTTCCCAAAGATTAGCCTGTCTTTCGTATTTGGTTTTAGCGAGTTCCAACGAGGTTTTTAGTTCCTCCAAACCGTTTTTCGCGGTTTCAGCATTTTGTACAATCAATAATTGCCCTTTCCTTACTTTATCGCCCTTCCGCGCGTTTACCCTGGTAACTTCACCGGAAGCTTCCGCCCCAACAGTTACATTTCTGTCGGAAGCTACATTGCCTCTTACCTGGATATAATGCGCGAAAGTTTCTTCCTTTACAGGAATGGTTGTAATTAAGGTCGCGTTCTTGTTGCTTGCCGCGAAAGCAGGATCTTCGGCCGCTATTTCCTGTTCCAGGGCAGTAATTTTTCCCTGCAACTCATTTATCTGAGTTTTGTATGCTTTCAGCTGCTCCTTTTTACCTTCTACGCCTTCCGGTTGCTCACCACCACAGGCAGCTACTCCAAAAATTATTACGGTTAACAGATACTTAGATAGTCGTTTCATTATGTATAATATTTCAGATTTGTTCGGTTTATTCTTCAATGAGTTTTCCCAGGGCTTTGTTCAGATCGACTTTCGCGATAAGCGCGTCGTACAAAGCACTGAAGTAATTAGTTTCGGCAGTTTGCAGATCATCCTCTGCGGTGATCACCTCCAGATTGGAGCCTACCCCTTGCTGATATTTTATTTTAGTTACATCAAATACTTCCTGAGCCAGGTCCAAATTCTCCTGCTGTATGTTAAGCGCTTCCACATTATCCTGCAGGTTTACCTTCGCCTGCACAATTTCCACATCAATTGAATTTTTTAATTGCCGTGTCTGGTTTTCAAGCTGCTGTATCTGTAGTTTATTTTTCTGTATGCGATTGCTTTTTCTTAACCCGTCAAAAATTGGAATATCCAGGGTTACACCGGCAAAAGCGTACTTAAACCATTGATTATTAAAATTGGTAATTTCGCTGAACTGGTCTAATCCGGCATTATATCCATAAGTACCATTGGCTGATAACTTCGGCAGATATTGCACCCTGTTGTTTCTTAAATCCAGTTCGGTTAATTCTCTGTTGATCTGCGAACTTGAATAATCAATCCGGTCGGTGTACTTAAAATCTCCTCCTTCGTCGATATTAAAGTTTAAATCAATATCGCTGATCTGATCGGCCAATTCGATATTTTCTTCCACCGGCATGCCCATCTGGAATTTGAGCAACAGGTAACTGACCTGCACGGCCCGTTCGTTTTTGGCCTTTGCCGTTTTGGCATTGTTGTATTGCACAGCAATGCGATCCGCATCAATTTTTTCGGCCAAACCATTTTCATACATCAGGCGGGTTTCGTTCAGCAGCGAATCCAGCCGGTTGTAGTTGCTGCTCAACAGGTTGGCCCGTTCCTGGTTAACCAGCACGGTGTAATAGGCTTTGGTAACCTGTTCGGTAATATCAGTTTTCGATTGGTTGAAATTTTTCCGCATCAGTTCGGTATACGTATTGGCGGCTTTCAGGCCCACGAAGTAAGATCCATCAAATAACATCTGGGTCAAAGTAACCGCCGCGTTGCCTGAGTGCTGCACACCGAACCTGACTGGTACGGGAGGCGCATCAGCAGGAACATTATTGGGATCATCCGCAAAGAATACAGCGGGTAAAAACGCGGTTTGAACGGCAAAGTTATTCGTATACCCAATAGTGCCATTAATCTGTGGCAAACCGTCGGCTTTGGTAACGCCTACATCGGTTTTGGCGATACTTTGATCCAACGCCGAGTTTTTCAAAGTTTCGTTGTTCTGATACGCATAATCCAGGCATTCCCGCAAACTGAAAGCCTGTTGCTGTGCCTGCAAGTTGGTAATGCCCAAAAACAGGACTAAAATGAGGATTGGTGTATATTTATTCATTGGACTTCGTTTTTTTCTAAAGACTTTTTCTGAAAAACTTCTCTCCCTTTTGGGGTAAGAATACCTTGTATAAAAAGGTCAAAAATTTGCAATTGTATTTCCTGGAAGCTGAATTTATTACGGGGAAATATCGACTCATCAAAAGTTAACTGCATTTGCTCTACCCTGAGAATAGACAGAATATCAGCATTCAGCGATTTCCGAAAAAATCCTTCTGTCATACCTCGAAGCAGGTTACTTTTAACCGATTCGATAAATACATTTTCTTTAAAATCCAGATACAGCGTCCATGCATCGTAATAATATTTTTTAATGTCATACATAGCCGAAGGATTAATCCGCCACATATGATCTCTCAGAAAATCGGTGATCAGTAGCAGCTCATCAATCGCCGTTTCCGACTGTTGCTGAATATCCAGCATGGCAGTTCGCTCCTGTTCCAGCGTTTGTTTGGTACACAGGTATACAATTTCATCTTTATCTTTAAAATTCTGGTAAATTGTTTTTTTTGATATAGAGATTTCTTTGGCTATATCATCCATGGTAATGCTTCTGATACCATAAGATGTAAATAGCCGCAGGGCCGTATTTAAAATATGTTCTTTAACTTCCGCCAACTATTTTTTTAATTTTAAAATTACAAAAAACACTTTGGAAACTTTTAAATTATCTAAAGTTTCCTAACAAGAAATACGGTGACTTTATATAATAGTTTAGCTTTTTCGAACTATTTTTTTTTTAAAACGATAATTTTTTTTCAGACAGGAAGTATCAGAAGAATTACTCTAATTTTGCACCAACAAACATCTGCTTTATATATGCGGTATCAGCTTAATTATCAAGGAATTACACTCTCGTACCACCAGTATGGGCATGGCACCGATACCCTTTTGTGTTTTCATGGCTTTGGCCAGCACCACGGGCATTTCACTAAGTTTGCAACGGCTTTAGACAAAAAATACACCTCATACAGTTTTGATCTTTTTTATCATGGCAACAGTGATTGGCCAGGTACTGAGATTCCACTTGAGAAAAAAATGTGGAATAATTTGTTACAACAGTTTTTAGAAAAACACCAGATCGGGCAGTTTTCACTGGCCGGTTACAGCATGGGTGCCAAGTTTGTGTTTACCATCCTTGAAAGCTTCGCGCCCCGCATCGATACCATCATTTTGATGGCGCCCGATGGTGTCAAAACCTCAGTTTTTTACAGCATGGCGACTTACCCGGTGTGGCTGCGCCGATATTTTAAGATTACCGTTACGCAACCTGCTTTTTATTTCAAACTGGTACAGATAATGGGAAAATTAAAACTGGTGGATAAAGGACTGATCAAGTTTGCCAACAGTCAGATGAAAACCCGAAAACAAAGATACAAAGTGTATGGGAGTTGGGTAGTGTTCAGAAAGCTTACTTTTGATATGAAAAACGTGGGTCAGCTTATTTCCAGCCATTCTATTCAATTGTATCTGTATTTGGGTAAATACGACAAAATTATCAGGAAAGAGAATATGCGCCCACTCCTGCGGCACCTGAAACAACCGCACGTTAAAATTTTAAATTCAGGGCATAATCAGTTAATTGATGAAGTGGCCCGGCATTTATCAACGGAAGGAATCAGAACTAATAAATAACTATTTATTTTTATTTATACTTTTACCTCTTCGGGCCTGCAGGTAATCGAAAGAGAACAAATAAGCCACCGAAAGGCTCAGGGTCTGGTTGGCAAACCGCATATCGTCGCTGAATTCCACAAAATCCAGATACTGATTATCTTCTTTTCCCATATTGCTATGGCCCCAGGTATAACGCAAGTCTACCATCAAAGACTGCCGCTGCATGGGAAATACAGCGCCAATACCCATGTCAAGCCCCAATTGTAACTGGTTAGGTGAAGATGCCCGCTGGTTATTTATGTCGCGATTTCCTTTTAGGCCGGGATAAATTTTATATTCCAATTCACTGATTGAAAACTCTTCCAGTTCTTCCAGTTGCAGTCTTCCTTTTCCGCCCAGCCAGTAGCTCAAATCAGGGCCGATGTTAAAATAATATTCGTTGTACCCATGATGGAAAGAGGTGCGGAGCATAACCGGGGCTGTAATGAATTTGTACTGTTCTACCTGCCTGGTAATATCATCTTCGGCTTTGGCGGCTACCGAACGGGTTATGTTTGAAAAAAGCAATTCGGTATGCAGCGAAAATAATTTCGACACTTTAAAATTCATCACCATACCCGCGTGCCAGCCTATGCCGGGATTGCGCTTGTAATAATCGTGATTGCTTTTATTTTCATACTCGGGGCGGGAAACCTGCACACCCAATTTAGGGCCTGTTAACAGTATCTGTGAATGAGCAAGTTGTGGCAGTGTAATAACCTGTATAAATAAGATAAATATAAATTTTCGCATACCCTTAGTTTTTCCAGAGCATCTGCTCTGGGGCCTGTACTGACAAAATCGGGCCAAAGCAGGAAAGCAAAAACAGGTTGGATTGGCAATTGAAATGTAATGAAAAAGACTGATATCATAAGAATTGGAAATGAAAACCTGAAAAATAACCTATAATTATATAATTATCAGTTATTACAGTTAAAACATCCAACGATTTCATTTTACTAAATATTAAAATAATACAATTTAAAGTATTTTATATTTTTTTACTTAATTAGCTTTATATCAGCAATATATGTTTTGCTATAAATTGATTTATGTTATAGTTATTATTAGTAAAATTCAAATATATAAAAATCAACCTGTTTAGTTTTATAATTGCCATACGGCTGTAATGTTTCTAGTCAGTCCACCACCCATTTTCAATCCTAAATATGTTTATTTTACAAATTATTCTGTAAAAAACACAGGTTTCAACACAGAATTTCAAAATGGAATGGATTATGAAAAGATATTTACCTTATATTTTCCTTTTAATTTTCTCTTGGTTAGGAGTTGAAAGTACAATGGCCCAGGGTCCCGCTCGACCAATGGGTGAGGCCGCCTATCCCAATGGTTGTTTTAACGGAGTTAATGACGATCCTCTCAATAATAATTTAACAGATTGTCAGGACCCCGCTTGTAACGGTATACTCAACGGATATATATTTCCGACCTGTACTGCTGAGCTCGATTGTGGTGACGGAATAGACAACGACGGCGATGGCTTTATCGACTATTATGATGGCGACTGTTTGGGCGACCCCAACAACCCCAACGAATATATAGTGGATGAACCGGGTTGCCAGATTCAACCACAAGGGAATGTGTTTAACCTTAAAGTATCCTGGAAATCGGAGGATGGAATTACATTCGCCTACGGTATGCCTGCCATTGGTGATATTGATAAAGATGGTGTTCCTGAAGTGGTGGTAGCGCATGAAAAAACCAACAAAATTTCCATATTGGAAGGTGCCTATGCGGGCCCGGGAAGAAATCCGGCTACCAAATCCGTAGATGTTACCGGTGGTAGGGATATTTTTGCCTATCCTGTTATTGGCGATGTGGATAAAGATGGGGATGGTGAAATATTTATTATGGACAAAGGCGGTAGTATCCGATGTTTCGATCATAACCTGAACCTGGTATGGGGAGCCGCTCAAAATCAGGATTTACCGGCTTACCGAAGCTGTTACACAGGTTTTGGATCTTTTATGGGATTGGCCGATTTTAATCAGGATGGCCGACCCGAACTTTATTATGGCAATGAAATCAGAGATGCTATTACTGGTGTATTATTGATTAAAGGAAGCCATGGAAGCAATTTTTATTCATTGAACGATTGGCAGGAAGAACTAAACGGACAAGCGATTGCTGTGGATATTTTAGCTTCTAAACCAAAACTAGAGTTGGTAATAGGCAGCATAATTTATTCGGTAAATATTACGAATAGTGCCGGTACAGCAGGCAATTCTTTGACAGAAGAACTCAACATGGATGATGCTGCCAGTCTACCGGCAAATTACCCTGTTAATGGATATCGTACCAAACTTTCTACTTTTAGCCAGAACTTTAGCAGCACCAGCGTGGTAGATTATGACAAAGACGGTTATCTGGATGTAATTATGGCCGGTGCCGGCGAACCTGATGCTGGCTTAAAGCTTAGTTATGGTTCCACTACTGTGTATTATTGGAATATTCAGAAAAATTTTGTCAAATCATATTTAGTTAAAGATCCAACCTGTGCGGGAGGTGGATTTGATAGCCAATGTACATGGACAAAAGGATTAGGCACTATAAACGTAGCCGATATAGATGGCGATGGAAACCTGAACTGCACCTTTGCTTCTGCTGAAAATCTGTATGCGTTGGATGAAAATTTTAATAAGAAATGGATTAATAGTACAACTTTCCAGGAAGGCTCCTCTGGATATACTGGTACCAGCGTATTCGATTTTGATGGGGATGGGGCTTCCGAAATTATTTATCGGGATGAAAATGCTTTGTATGTAGTAGAAGGTGAATTTGGAACTATTCTGGGAGATTTTTCGCAACCCTGTGAATCGCAAACGCAGGGTGAATATCCCATTGTGGCCGATGTGGATAACGATGGTGAAACCGAACTGATTTGTAATTGCCGGGGAACCGATAACGATAATTCAAACATCACGGTATTTAAGGCTACAGAAGGAAGTTATTGGGTACCTGCCAGAAAATTATGGAATCAACAGGCCTATTTTAATGTGAATGTGAATGACAACCTCACTATTCCCAGAGTGCAGCAGGCGCATCACCAGAACTTCGCGCAGATCTGTAATGACCCCACCATTACCAGCTCATTTCCGCTGAACACTTTTCTGAACCAGTCGCCACAGCTTAGTTATTGTGGAAGGGTAACCTATCCTTCACCCAAACTGGACTTTAAAGATGACCCTACGGTTACTTCCGGAGTTTGTCCGGATAATCAGATTCAGGTAAGCCTGAAATTTGTAAACAATGGCGATGCTGCGGTGAATGAGCGCATTCCCATAGCTTTTTATCGCGATAATCCCGGCAAAGCCTACAGCGATTTGGTTGAGAACCCCTGGCTGGATACCGTTTATGTGTCGATGCCAGGTGGATTACAGCCTGGCGATTCTTTGGTAACCACCCTTAGTGTTGATGGAGCCCGCGGTGATTATACCCTGTATATTTCATTGAATGATATTGGTCCTTTCGATAAAAAAACGTTAAATCCGCTAGCCAATTCTGTATTTTATGAATTGGATTCGCTGAATGGCATTGTGCGGGAATGCGACCAGACCCCGACTATTGTTACGGCACAGGTAAAATCTATTCCTTTTAAAATTCAGGCAAAAAAACTTTCGGATAACAACCGATGCGATGTGGCAAAAGGCAATAATGGTTCGGCCACTGTATTGACAGAGAGCGGAGATCCATTTTCAGAGAGCGATTATGATTTTGCCTGGTACAATGTTGATACCGGTAATCTGGTAGATAATGCGGCTTCACCGACTACCCTGGACGCCGGCACATACTATGTAATTGTTACACGTACCGCATACGGTTGCTCCTCTGAAGCCGATACCGTTACCATTGACCTGCTGGAAACCATGCCGGTGGATGAAGTAGTAACTGTAAAGCCCATCAAATATGTTTCCAGTTGTGAACCAGGAAAAGCGGATGGTGAAGCAGAAGTTTTAGTCAATGGAACCCCTGCTGATCCAACTAAATATAGTTTTGAATGGGTACTGGAAGAAGAAAGTGATAACGTGATTGGTAAAGGATCTCAAATTACCGGGTTAGGACCAAGTTTGTATCAAGTTAAAGTCACAAACAAGGCCACAGGTTGCTCAAAGAATCCTCCGATTGATATGTCGTTACCCATTCCAATACTTAAACCCTTACAGGCAACGGCCTCCACCAATTGTAAAGCAGAGAATGGCTCCATTTTAGCGCAAGTTGATGAAGGTGGCTCTACCGGCTCTTCGGGCACCTACGATTTTATGTTAATCAATCTGGGTACGGGGGATGAAATTATTCAGGCAAATGGTTCATTTACTGGCCTGGCGGCTGGAATTTATGAGATCAGGGCCATTAATGAAGCCACCAAATGCGGTCAGTACACCAGAGGTAGTACCATTGAGGTAGCTCAGCAAAAAAGCGCACCAGCGGTTACGCTTTCCGTATTAAAAGAACAAACTGCCTGTGTGGCTCCGTTTAATGGGCAATTAACCGCCACTCCCGATAAAAATGGTAATTACACCTACGCCTGGTATAAAGGTACGGTAACTGCTGGCACACCCATTAGCACCAGTCAAACAACAAATCCCAATTTAGAAGCTGGTTTATATACGCTTGTTTTCACTTCCCAATCTTCAGGTTGTGCTACCACTGTTACCATCGATTTGCCAGAAAATATTCAATATCCGGATTTAGATGATATCGTAACTACTATTGATCCGGTAACGGTATGTGCACCAGCTGCTCCAAATGGAGCTATTAATGTCAGTATGAATGGTAATACTACCGATTATACCTTCAGGCTTTATAAAGGAACGACAGTATCAGATCCCCCAGGATACACAGAAAGTGCTGGCGGAACCTTCACCGGTTTAGAAATATCAAAATATGCCATTGAAATTATAGACAATAGCACACGTTGCGCTACTCCACTCCCTGCGATTGTGGAAGTAGAAGATGACCATCAAGACCCGGTTATTGCCTTTACCGTAATCAATCACAACACATCCTGCGACGATGATACG
>JBGTIS010000045.1:0-5413 GCA_041745535.1 Cyclobacteriaceae bacterium
CAATGGTTACCTGCCCGGCCTGTCAGCACCAGCAGGAAGAACCTATGCAGCAAGATAGTTGCCTGTATTTATATGAATGTGAGCATTGCGGAACAGTGCTAAAACCCAAAGAAGGTGATTGTTGTGTGCACTGCTCATACGGAACCAAGGCTTGTCTGCCCGTGCAGGAAAAGAAAAACCAACAGTACCGGAACCAGTTGCGGGTCGCCCTGATTCTGAGCCTGATCACCATCGGGTATAACATGCTGGAAGGTTTGGTATCTACTTTTTTTGGAGCCTCCGACGAAACCCTGGCTCTGTTTGGCTTTGGAGCAGATAGTTTTGTGGAGGTACTGTCTGGCCTGGGCATTCACATGTTCTATCGAAATTATGGTTCTAATGATGATCATTTGGTCCATAGCTTTTCCAATAAAAAGGATTTGGCCAGCACCCTCGTGGATTTCCTTTAAATTTCGGATAATTTGGTTATCCATTATCGCTATAGTTTTTGGTATTATTTATTTAGCGGTTTGCGATTTTAATACCTGGGAATTGGATGCTACCGCAAGATATTTCTTGGGACTCCCGATTTTTATAATAGGAACGCTATATGCCTTCTGGGGGATAGGTAGCTGAGGCACGAAAAATACATAAGGCATTCAAAATAAATTTATTACTGGTGGCCCTTATCAATATTGCCGAAATCCCCAATATATGGGCGATATACTCCTGCTCATTGGGGCAATACTATTTGTCAACTCAAAAATCTTTATTGTACCAGCCATATTAGCCATTATAGGGTTCTGGCTAATGCCACTTCCCGAGGAAGATTGGCTGAAAGATTGCTGTAGAAGTTTTCTATGGCTTATCGGCCCAATCCTCTGCTTTGTTAGCGGATGCCGGTCATAATACCAGCGATGTATTAAGTCTGATATTAGCATGGGCCGCTACCTGGGTCGCTGAGAAACGACCTTCCGCCACCTATACCTATGGCCTTCGGAAAACTACCATCATGGCTTCCCTGATCAATGGTATTCTGATCTTTGCCGCAGGTGGAATTATCACCTGGGATACCATCCAAAAATTACAAAACCCGGTACCAGGTAATATCATCATGATCGTAGCAGGCATTGGTGTGGTAATTAATACCATTACGGCTCTTCTGTTTATGAAAGGCCAAAAGGGAGACTTGAACATCAAAGGCGCTTTTCTGTATATGGCTGCCGATGCCGGCGTTTCCCTCGGTGTAGTCGTGGGCGGTTTATTGATCAAACTTACGGGTATGACTTGGATAGATCCTATCTTAAGCTTTATTATTGTAGCCGTTATTGTGTATAGTGCCTGGGGTTTACTGGCAGATTCTGTCAAATTGGCCTTGGATGCTGTGCCCAAAAACATTAGTCTGGATGATGTAAAAGCCTTCCTGGAATCTACAGAAGGTGTAGAAGAAGTGCATGACCCGCATGTGTGGGCCATGAGTACTACAGAAACCGCACTCACAGCACATCTGGTAGTTCCCAATGGTCATACGGATCAGTTTTTATATGACCTCCGGGAAGCACTGCATGAACAATTTAAAATCAACCATACCACCTTGCAAATTGAAAATAACTTTGATGACAATGACTACCGGCCTTATAAAGGCTGATTTTGCTTTTTTCCAATTGCCAAAAAATTTACACCCCGAAAAAGCCAACCTAGTATTGGCGTATGTGCTAAATGCTCTATTTAGATATACCTTAGATATTCAGCATATTTATCTTTATGTTTGCGATTTCAAGAATAAAGAAGTACCAATAAATTTGTAGCTCTTAGCTGCTGATTAGTAAAAAGGGGGAAATGAATAATATGAAACTGAAAATCAAATTCCTACTTTGCTTGACGATGACAACGCTACCTGTTATAGCTCAATCATCCTATGAAGTAACTGGTAAGGTAGTTGATATTACTGATCAACAGCCGCTAATAGGGGCTTTTATTGAGGTCAATACTGCAATAGGCACTACTACCAATGAAAAAGGGTTTTTCAACCTTCAAGTTCCTATTGATGAACATCAAATTGAGATCTCTTATTTGGGCTATGAAACCAAATCAATTACCACTAATTCAGAAAACAGAAAATTAGGTGTCATCGAATTAGAAGTAAGCGCCACAAGCCTTAAAGAAATCCTGATCAGTGCCACTTCTGGTAATTTTAGTAGTGATTTTAAGGGTTCGAATTTTCGGATCAGTACTGTGGAAATAAAAAACATAAATCCCTTAAATACCGAAGAAGTTTTGCGAACCATTCCTGGTGTGAACATCGTAGGAGATATGGGTTTGTCGAACCGCCCAAATATTAGCATTAGAGGTTCTTGGGGGCGTAGGTCCAAAAAGGTATTACTAATGGAAGATGGCTCCCCTGCCGCTCCCGCACCTTACATAGCCCCAGGAGCCTATTATAATCCTGTTAGCGACCGTATCCAAGCCATTGAAGTATACAAAGGCGCGGATATGCTCCGATTTGGCCCCAATAATATGTTTGGCGCTGTTAATTATATCACTGCCTTGCCCCCACAAAAACCAGAGTTGAGGCTTAAATTGGTGGGTGGCCAACGGGGATATACCACAGGGCTTATTTCATATGGAGGCACCTGGAATAATCTTGGTAGTTTGGTGGAAGGGGTATATAAAAAATTTGATGGATTTACAGACAATTCTTCCGTAGAAGTTTTGAATTTAAACGCTAAAATATTTGCCAAACTATCAGAAAACCAATCTTTGTATTTTAAAGTGAGCGGACAATTTGAGAATAACCAGGCATCTTTGAGCGCTATGACGCCTTTTACTTTTGAAACGGACCCTATTCAACATCCCTTCGACGCGGATATCTTCACAATGCGCAGGTATGGTATGGATATTATCCATAAATGGCTACCGAAAAAAAACATCAGTTTGACCTCCAAAATTTATGCTTCTGATTTCGAAAGGGATTGGTGGCGACAGGTTACTACTGTAATCAAAGCATCTGAGGTGAGGAATTACCTGGGAGATGAGATTTTTAATAACAGGTATGGCTATCTGGATGGTCTAAGTTTCACTGAGGAGGATTATATACGTGTTGGAAAAATGACTAATGGCAGGGAAAGCATCACCGATAGCCGTTGGATTTTCACTGTGTCAGGTTTAAAAGAAACGATGAATGTAGATTGGGGTGCCTGGGGAGAAGATCATCATCTGGAGGCAGGGATTAAACTTCATCAGGAAACGTATAAAGACCGCTTTCTGAAGGCTGATAGTTCACGATGGGCAAGAAGTGGCACAGCTACCACTGATTTGGAATATCATCTATGGTCTTTATCAGGGTATATTCGCAATGAATTCAATGTGAACAAATTCAGCTTGACGCCTATTGTCCGGTTTGAACATATTGATATGTACCGTCAGGATCTTTTGGCTTTGTCCCAGGACCCAACTATTGGAAGCCTTCAGCAGGGACGTAAAACTAATGTATACGATGTGGTTTTACCGGGAATAACTTTATCTTATGCGATCCCTCAGGGGGAACTGTTCGGTAGCGTGTATCGTGGTTTTATCGCACCCTCAAAAGTGTTTGGCTTTTTTGTTGAAAGAAATGGGATACTGACCAACCCTTTCGCGGGAGAAAAGATCAATGTCCAACCTGAAGTAAGTCTTAACACGGAAATTGGCTGGCGGGGAAGCCTTCTACAAAACCTTATTGAAGGACAACTAACTTATTTTAATAATACAATCCATAATTTTATAGCAGGTGGGGAAAATGAAATATTTCAGGAAGCCGGGAAAATAAATATCCAGGGAATTGAGACAGGGTTAGACATTAGATTGATTGCTAGTTCATCGTCTTCTCATAATCTAAAACTCAGCCTGAATGCGGCTTTTTTACGCTCTACAGTATTGGAAGGGGCCTTACTGGACAAAGATATGTTTGGTCAGGTAGTGCACAGCCGTGCTAGCCGTCAGGAATTTTTAGATGAGATCAACAACAATCCTCAGGCATATGACATTTATACCCTTGACAACCAAGGTCAGGAGATAGTGATCAATGAGGCAAATGTAACCATGAGCAACTTTGACCAGATCAGTAAAGCGATTATGAGATTTGGAGAAGGATACCTAGAAAAGGCAGAAGCTCCCTATACCCCCCATATTACCCTGAGCAGTGGTTTAAGTTATGATTACAGGAAGTGGTCAGCTGGAGTTACAGGGGATTATGTCAGTGAACAGTACACTGAATTTATGAATTTTGAAAATGAATCAGCGGATGGGGCAATTGGTAAATTACCTTCTTATTTTACAATAGATGCTTATTTGAACTACGACATATCTTTTAAGAAGGCTAACATTAATTTGTTCGCTAACGGTAAGAATTTGACTAATCAGGTGTACCGGGCATCCCGACTCAATCGGGCTGCCTCCGGCATTTTCCCAGGTGGATTCCGGCAAATTATCTTTGGAGTGAATATTAAAATATAAGAGACTATATTACTTATTGAGTGGGCAAACTTAACCTACTATCCCATTTATCATAACCTATAACATTTTGATTATAGTGCTATTTTGTGTATTTTTTTTACCAGTTGTGCGAATTATTGATCAAAGAAAACCGAGCAATATTTTAAGTGTAAATTTGATTACCAGACTTAATTTATCCATCAATATGAGGTCCTTACACAAACGGGTGAAATTCTCAATTGGATAGGAAAATGTATCATCATAACCTACCCGGGTATCCACGTTGGACAACTATGAATTCTTCTGCATAATAAAACATTATTATCATTTGATCTAGGCAAGTGAATAATCTGTTTTTTGCCATACACCTGTTCTTACAAGCTATTTGGTGGAGATAAGAAAGTAAAGGAAAAACATCGAAGATTGAAGGATTGACTTTATTATTGGTTTTGTGATTTTCTCACATGCGCATTGATCTTACTGATCAAGTGATGGACAAGCAGTAGCATAACCAAGCCAATAAGATACGCCACAATCCAGTCAATGGCCTCATAGGTGTCCTGGGAGATGGTCATTTTATCTTTTTTTCCTACTACCCCCCACATATTTTTCCAATTTTTAGCCGCGAAGTACTTACTAATTAATTGAGAACCCACCAAGGCCGCTGTCCAGGCTACTCCATTCGCCACCACTTCTTGCCTTGTAAAGGTAGATATCTGTTTGGTTGAAGGCAGTTTACGGGTTCTAAACCAGGTAACAAGCCTTTGGGGTAGGGTTGTCAAATAGCTCATTACTGTTTCCTTCTTGAGTTGCCTTAGGCAAGAATAATACTCCCTTACCAAAGGCACCGCTCGCTTCCGAAAAGAAAGCATGACGGTAAACAGTTTTTTTGCAAGCTCACGCACATACTTTCCTAAAAACCGGATGATTTCTGCCTTGAACAGTTTTATAGTAATGGCTT
>JBGTIS010000046.1:0-3369 GCA_041745535.1 Cyclobacteriaceae bacterium
ACCAATCAGAAGGTTATCTGTTAGTAACCGGCAGGCAGGAAATGTCACCGTGTTTTGGAAAATTTTTTGAAAAATTTAAGATTTTCTCTTTTTGGTGACTTTTTTCTGCTTTAGCACATTTTCTTAAACAATCAACCAGGATAGAATTGGAATAACAAGCAGGTGGCTAACTAATGCAATGTTAATTCATTTTTTTCTTTTTGGCATGAGATGCCCCGCATTGCCCCAAAAAGAACGGCTGCGGCCGACCGTCAAAAAGGTCTAGCGGTTCCCCGCCGGGAAAATTCCATGCTTCTCCGCACAAAGCTGAGGCACGCCCGCTGAATTTCTACGCTAGCAAACTATAATTTAGTTGCAATATATTATTAAATTTAAGCAACCTTTAATCCATTTTATTATGAATTGCTATAATTGTAGTGTGGTGCTTAATGAAGAAAATTCTTCTAGAGAACATATTATTAACAACTCCCTCGGAGGTAGATTAAAATCTAATAAACTTCTTTGTAAGAACTGTAACAACATCATTTTAAAACCCCTTGATGATGAAATAGAAAAACAACTTGGTAATCTTGCAGATTTGCTAGGTATAAAAAAGGATAGGAAGAAAAAAGATATTAGAATTCCTTTAAAAACTAAAGGGGGAAAAACAAAGTATTTTGGGTCTAATCTAAGACCAAATCATAGACTAATAATAGAAGATAATAATGGTAAAAAGACTGAAATTAATGTAGATGGTGACAAAAAATTTGATAGCTTAATAATAGCAAAACAAAAGGAGAATCCAAAAGCTAGATATATAGAAGTTGTAGAACAACCACCAGATGAACTTTATTATTATGGTAATACTGATAAACCCGGTTTAGTAATTTTTGGTGGTCCTGTTTATTTTAGAGCAATAGCCAAAATGGCTGTAAACTTT
Source organism: Cyclobacteriaceae bacterium (assembly GCA_041745535.1). GTDB lineage: Bacteria > Bacteroidota > Bacteroidia > Cytophagales > Cyclobacteriaceae > JBGTIS01. Next base: position 920 of record JBGTIS010000046.1, read on the forward strand.
TATTTGTTTAAAGATTATCCAATTAGGTATTGTAAGGAATTAATTACTATAATTAAAGGAGAAAACAAAGACATAAGGTGTATAAATTATTACTATCCAACGCATTATTTTCCTCACACTTTAAAGGAAAATGAAACAACCCATATAATTCATTTAGTTGGAGATAAAAAAAACAAAATATTATATGCTTATATCGAATTATTTAATTTTGAAAACTTCCTTATTATTTTCAGTATGAATTATGATGAGTCAGATTTTCAGGAAACCTATTGCTATGATCTTAGGAATAACACAGAAATTGAAAAAGATATTAAAATTAAAATCACAAGAGATCAGGCTGAATTTCTTTATTCATTTTCAAACTCAGAACCCTATCAAAAAGAGCATGGAAAAAAATATAGTAGATTTGAGAAACTTATAGGTCAAAGTCAACATATTTATAAATAATACATCACACATCAGTCCACGCATCAATCTGTTCTTTCGTGAGGGAACAATTGACCCATTCGCTGTCCAGGCTGGCATTAAGGCTTTTATAAAATCTGATAGCAAGTTCGTTCCATTCCAGTACCTGCCAATTGATGCGGCTGGCGTGCACGGCTTTGGCTTTTTCAACAATCACATTAAACAACCTTTTGCCAATACCGTACCGGCGATAGGGTTCGGTAACCACTAAATCTTCCAGATACAGGCATTTACCTTTCCAGGTAGAATACCGGTAATAATACAAAGCCAGTCCCACTACTTCACCCTCTTTTTCAGCAACATAAAATCCATAAATAGGATTTTCGCCAAAACCGTCTTCCACCATCATTTCCAACGTGTTTTCTACCTCGTCGGGGGCTTTTTCGTAAAGAGCCAGTTCCTGAATGAGGGCGAGTACCTGCGGCAAATCTTCTTTTCTGCCTTCTCTGATGCGTATGTGCTTATCTTCCATAATCGGGAACAAAGTTCATACTATACCACGAAAACGCAAATACATCGGCGTATTCATCAATTACCTTGGAAATTGGTTTTCCCGCTCCATGGCCGGCTTTGGTTTCAATGCGAATCAGCACCGGATTTTTCCCTGCCTGTTTTTCCTGTAAAGTAGCCGCGAATTTAAAAGAATGCGCCGGCACTACCCGGTCGTCGTGGTCGGCTGTGGTAATTAAAGTAGCCGGATAGGCAACTCCTTCTTTAATATTATGCAGTGGAGAATAATTGTACAAATTATTAAAATCAGTAGCATCTTCGCTAGTGCCATATTCAACCGCCCAGGTCCAACCAATGGTAAATTTATGGTAGCGCAGCATATCCAGCACGCCTACCGCTGGTAAGGCTACCCGAAAAAGATCAGGTCGCTGGGTCAGGCAGGCTCCCACCAGTAATCCGCCATTGGAGCCGCCCGAAATAGCTAGTTTTTCTTTGCTGGTATAACCCTCGCTGATCAAATACTCAGCCGCGGCGATAAAGTCATCAAACACAGTTTGTTTATTTAGTTTCATCCCTGCCTTGTGCCATCGCTCCCCATATTCGCCACCACCCCTAATGCAGGGTTGGGCATACACACCTCCCTGTTCCAGCCAGGGCAGAATAGTAACACGGAAACCGGGCGTCACACTAATGTTAAAGCCCCCGTAGCTGTACAACATAGCAGGATTATTTCCATCTGGTTCCAGGTCTTTTTTGTGTACAATGAACATGGGAATTTTAACGCCATCTTTTCCCTCATAAAAAATCTGTTTCGTTACATAATTCCCGATATCAAAATTGATCTCTGATTTACGGAAAACTACCGATTCTCCGGTTGACACATTATACTTGCAGCGTAGGGTAGATCCTGGCAGCTCAATTTATTATAAATATAGCAATAATTGGACTACCAGTGCGCCTTTCCATGGCGGCTCGCGTCAAACCGCGCATGAAGTTTTCCCTCACACGGCGGGGCCGCCTAGGCTTACCGATAGAGTTCTTCATTGAGCTTTCGCGAGTGTCTTCAAGCGCGGGTACTAGTAGCCACTCAGGCTGTTCTTTTCCTTCCCGGTTGCCAGGTCGATCAGTAAAGCGGTAGCATCGCCAGGTTCTACCATCAGCAAGTCCGTATAATCAGCATTTGGTTGATCGGGTTTAATAAAAGGTTTTTCTCTTTTCTTGGAAAATGAAAGCTGTATAAACTGGTCTTTTTCGGGGTATTGTACCTGTATGGTAAGCTGTTGCGGCAAATACAGATACCGGACCTGCGATGAGGCGAATTTTCCTGTAAACCCCAGGTTTTCGTGTTGCGGATCATAGTTCCAGGTGCCGGTTTCCCCGGATTGGGTTAGTGTATAAGTGCCATTGGCATTGATGATCAGGTCGCCAAAAACCGATGGGGAAAGCTGGGTTCGCATGCCATAATTAATCCCGGTGGTTATGCCGGATTCTACTTTTACGGAGGAGCCTACCGTGTATCCTTTGTACGTACCTGG